>NZ_DDLD01000079.1:0-61887 GCF_002339435.1 Acinetobacter sp. UBA2581
TAATAGTGCGTAAGTCCTACATATTGATATTGGGCAAGATATTGAAGGAGCTCTGTTTCAGTTTTGTGTAAGTTTTCAATATCCAATAACAGTATTTTTTTCATATGCCCTCATGAGATTATTCTAATTTAGAAACATCTCATGACTATATAACACTTCGTGACCATTCCAATAAATATATCCTTTTTCAATCAACTCTTTAAGTAAAAGACGGACATCTGATTGTGGAAATAACTGCTCGAGTAAATCACGTAATTCATAAATATCTTTAGGCTTATTTCCCTGTAATTCGCACAGCTTGCGTGCGACTTCGAGCTGTACCGGATCAATTTTATTAAAGTTTTTGAACAGACCTTGCTGGGCAGACTGGATTGGAGATTGAGCAGGTTCAACCACAGGCTCTTCAGTATTGAGCTTCGAGACTGCCTGATCCAAAGCTCGTTTTTCAGCAGGTTGGTTGTCATTGAGATCTAGTTGCACCCACTGTTTCAAAACTTTTTTACGGAAACTGATCTGCTCGTCATAACGTTTGACTATTTTCAGATTAATCAGCATGCCAACTACATGCTGCGCTTTGCCTGGTAAAACTTGCAGAATATTGGTGACTGAATTTTTTAAGGTTTCGAGCGTGGTCGGTTTACCACTCATCTTGCCGAGCGCATCACAGTACTTTTTCACCAGCTGCAAAGCCGGTTTTGCTTTAATGGCTTCAATACTTGGCAACTGGATTTTAGGTTTATCTTGAGCCCCTGTGGATGCATCCTCTGGCAGCACCTGAATCAGGCTGCAATCAATATCCGAAGCCTGAAGCATTTTCATCAGCATTTCACTGCTATCCATGGCTGAAATCAGCTCGACATGAGTATCTGCTTCTAGCAAAGCCATCAGCTGACCCACAATCAGGGCATATTCATATTCTTTATGCTCTGCTTCCAGGACATTCAGAATAATAATTTGTCCGCTGCTGATCCAGCTGGCCAACTCAGTCAGTTCTTCTAGAGCAAACTCGAATTTTCCGGCACAGTTAAACAGATACAAGGTCGGATAATGTTCAACGATGTCACGTAACAGTTTGGCTGTAGGAAAGTTATTTTCGAGATCAAGAAGGACAACTTTTTGGTGCATAAGGCAAGATTAAAAACTGAGCTAGAAAAATACTATTAGAGTAGGAAGTGTGTGAAAGGTCAAATAGTTTCCACCTTCCATGACGATATTTAGATTTTAAAGATCATCTTGGACGAAGTAAAAGTGGTGACTTGGTTTAGGTTTATCGAGCTTCACCTGCTTAAAAGAAAGCCCTCACGACTGGAGGGCTTTCTTTTTGCTTTCTTTTTAAAAATTATTTGTAAATTAATAATGCGGTGGACGGTTGGTGACCGGATCAAAAGCATCAATCCCTTCGGACAAATCTGCAGACTCAACACGTTGATATAACAACTGCATTTGTTTTTTTAAATCGGCAATTTCCAGATTCTGGCGAGTGACCTGCTGATTCAGCTCTTCAACTAAATCATCTAAAAATGCAATTCGCACTTGCAAATCTTCAATGGGTGCGGAAAATGACGCCTGATCATTTAGATTTTGTTGTTTAGTCATTTTAAGTCCTCATTTGGGATTTCAGGAAACATTAACATTATGGCCTATATTACTTTAAGGGATGTCCAACTGGCATTTGGCGGACCTGCCTTGCTCGACGGCGCCAACTTTAATTTGGAACGCGGTGAACGAGTATGTTTGATTGGCCGTAATGGTGAGGGTAAGTCTACCTTACTTAAACTGATTGAAGGAAGTTTACTCCCGGATAGTGGTGAAGTTTCGTTACAAAATGGCATCACCATTTCCATGCTGGCCCAAGACGTGCCAATGGATTCTGGCAAGGTTGCAGATATTGTTGCTGATGGCGCCGGTGAAGCTTCAGAAGTGTTGCGTGCCTATCATGAAGCCAGTGAAGCTTGCGTGCTCGGTGATATGGAAGCCTGTGACCGCATGGGACATTTGCAGCATCAGATGGATCAGCTGGATGGCTGGGCTTTGGAAACTAAGGTTAATTCAATCCTGAGTAAAATGGGATTGGATCCGGAAGCGGATCTTGCTGATTTATCCGGTGGCCGTAAACGCCGTGTTCTGTTGGCACGTGCCCTGCTCACTCAACCTGATGTGCTGTTACTCGACGAACCAACGAACCATCTGGATGTCGAAAGTATTGAATGGCTGGAAAAATTCCTGCTAGAACAGAATAACCTGACCTTACTGTTTATTTCGCATGACCGTGCCTTTGTGGACAGTATTGCGACCCGTATTGTCGAGCTGGATCGTGGCATTTTGCGTAGCTATGAAGGCAATTATTCACGTTACCTCGACCTAAAAGCTCAGCAGTTGGAAGCAGAAGAAAAACAAAATGCCCTGTTCGAGAAAAAACTGGCTGAAGAAGAAGCCTGGATTCGTCAAGGTATTAAAGCGCGCCGTACCCGTAACGAAGGTCGTGTTCGTGCTCTGAAAGAATTACGTGAAGAGTCTAAAGCACGCCGTTTCCAGCAAGGCAAAGTCAACATGTCAACTCAGGAAGCACAGCGTTCAGGTAAAGTGGTGTTCGAGATTGAACATCTGAGCGTGAAGTTTGGTGACAATGCACCGATTATTAATGATTTCTCGGCGCTTGTAATGCGTGGTGATCGTATTGGTCTGGTAGGTGATAATGGTGTCGGTAAAACCACACTAATCAAAGCCATTCTGGGAGAAATCGAGCATGGCGGTACAGTCAAAACCGGAACCCAGCTGGAAATTGCTTATTTTGACCAGCTACGTAATGTGCTGGATCTGGAAAAATCAGTTAAAGATAACGTTTCGGAAGGTTCAGATCATGTCGATGTGAATGGCCAACGTCGTCATATCTACAGCTATCTGCAAGACTTCCTGTTCTCGCCAGAACGTGCCCGTACGCCAGTTAAAGCTCTATCTGGCGGTGAACGTAACCGTATTCTGCTCGCCAAACTGTTACTGAAACCATCAAATCTGATCGTGATGGATGAACCGACCAACGATCTGGATATGGTAACGCTGGAACTGCTGGAAGAAATGCTAGCGGAATACAAAGGCACCCTGCTACTGATCTCGCATGACCGTGCCTTCATGGACAATGTCGTCACATCGACTTGGGTCTTTGATGGCAAAGGTAATATTGATGAATATGTCGGTGGCTATCAGGATTATCTGGAACAACGTCCAGATCAGACTGTGGTTGACCAGAAAATGGCAGTCAAAAAAGCTCAAGCCAAGGCTGAAGCAGCGGTTGCACCTGTAGCACCTGCGCCAAAGAAAAAACTTAGCTACAAAGATCAGCGTGAACTGGAACTGTTACCGGCTGAAATTGAAGCACTGGAAAAAGAACAAGCTGAACTTTCCGACAAACTGGCGGATGGCTCGTGGTTTGTCACAGATGCCGCAGCAGCGACCAAAGCCTCTGAACGTTTAGGCGAAATTGATGAGATTTTGCTGGAAAAAATGGAACGTTGGGACGAACTGGAAAATATGACCAAAGGTTAATCTTTAAATCGCCTAGTCACTAAGCATCTGTATTCATACAGGTGCTTTTTTATTTTGCAGTTTTTTATTTCAAAAAGCTCTTCTGCTACACTGCTGACATCTTTGATTTTAAATATTGAATTTATGAGTCGAACGCCAGAATACCAACCCGGTGAATTTCAATGGTCATTCCTGTTACCGCAATACTGGGGTATCTGGGTGGGTATTGTATTTCTGATGATTCTGGCCATCTTACCTTGGGCGATTCAGCATCGTCTGGCAGATCTACTCGGCCAGATGGCATTTAAATATTTGAAATCTCGCCGTGAAACCACGCTTCGCAATCTGGAAGTCTGTTTCCCGGAATGGTCAGCTCAAGAAGTTCAGGACAATGCCCGTATGGTCTTTATTGACCAGATGCTCGGTGTATTTGAGACCTTGAATGCCTGGTATTGCCCAGAATGGTTTAAAGGCCGGGTACAGATTGAAGGGCTGGAACATATCCAGCAGGCTCAGGCAGAAGGTAAAGGGGCTTTATTGCTTGGCACCCACTCGACTTTACTGGATGCCGGCGGTTATTTATGTGCACAGTATTTTGAGCCGGATGTGGTGTATCGACCACAAAATAATCCCTTGCTCGATATGCTGATTTACCGCTGCCGTGCCACCATTTATGTCAACCAGATTGACCATGATGATATGCGCGGTCTGGTGCGTAACCTGAAAAATGGCCATGCTATCTGGTACAGTCCGGATCAGGATTTTGGTTTAAAACAAGGCGTAATGGCGCCCTTTTTTGGGGTACCTGCAGCCACAGTAACTGCACATCGTCGCTTACTCAAAATAACCAAAGCTGCTGCCATTCCACTCTATTTTTACCGGACTGGGGATATTAAAAATCCACGCTACTGTGTATTGATCGAACCTGCGGTAGAGAATTTGCCAAGTGCGGATGAAGTCAATGATGCAACCCGGGTAAATCTGATTATTGAACGCCAGTTGCGCATTGCACCGACGCAATATATGTGGTTCCATCGTCGCTTTAAGACCCGTCCTGAAGGCTACGATAAAATCTATTAAGAACTAGAATTAATATGAACGGTATTATTGGCAAGAAAAATCAATGATCTGTTCCCTGATAAATCCACATTGCTTGTGTATGCCCTGCACGCTCAAAACCTAGAGTTTTATAAAATTCAGTGGCATGCTGATCAGCTACCAGAATTTTCTGATGAAATCCTGAATAACGTTGCAGCATTTCTTGCATGATCAGACGACCAATGCCCTGTCGCTGCACCTCTGGGTGAACCAATAAATGCGGGAAATACACCACCAGATAACCGTCTGAAATCGCATTTCCCAAGCCGAACAGCCGACCGTTGATACGTGCCGTCACCAGACTATGAGAATGCTGCAAAGCCTGTAAAAGTAATTGAGGTTTTTCTGCAGCTGACCATTGATTGACTAGATAGAGCTGTAGCACTTCGGATTCATTAACTGAATCATGATCGGGAATCATAACTTCCATTCAGGTAATATCCATTTTTTAATTTAAATTTTATTTTAATAATCAAATAATTATAATAAAAAAATGAACCAAAAATAATTTAACCCGAGTTCTACATCCTGTAAAACCCGGGTTAATGAGGTTGTGCTTTCATATATTATAATTGCTTCTTCGTTGTTGTGATTTCCCTTTCAGCATCATTTCCATGATGTTTTCATTCAGCTTCGTCTTCCTTATGAGAATATCCTTTCTCGACTCCCTGTGCTGATGAGCTTAGAATACGTGGATTCCTCTGTACTGCCCATTCGCAAGAAGCGGAAACTGCTGTAAGCAATATCGTACACTTTTCAGCTAAAACTATAAGAATTTCCCCTCATTCTTATAAGCCATCGCAATCTTATCAGTGACTTTTTTCTCTTCTTTCTCTGCCTTTTCAATTCCTTCCTGAATCGCTTCTTTGGCTTCCTGATCATCCTGATCCGTTTCTTCCAGCGCTTCCTGATGATGCTCAAATACCCGCCCAGTTTGTAAAACCAGATAAACCGGAAAATGATCTGACCCGACGTGTTTTAAACGCTCCATATGCACCAGAGCGAAATCGGTGCTGTGAAACACATGGTCAAGCGACCAGCGTAATAAAGGATAATCGGCATGGAAGGTATTTACATAGCGTCGACCGACACGTGGATCCAGCAAACCGCTGATACGCTGGAATAAACGTGTCGTGCGTGACCAGGCCACATCATTCAGATCTCCCATCACAATGCAGCTTTCATCCAGATCCTTAATCTGATCCCCTACAATCAGTAGTTCCGCATCACGTAAGGTTGAATCTTTAGCTTCAGTTGGGCTTGGCGGTTTCGGATGCAGACAATAAAGCTGTACCGGCTGTCCGGAACGTAACATGACTTTGGTATGAATCGAGGGAATTTCATCACTCAGAATAAATTTAACCTCGGTTTCACTCAGCTCAAGTTTGCTGTACAGATGCATGCCATACAGATTATCCAGAGGTACGGGCACCCGATAGGGATAATCTGGCTCAATGACGGCCAGTGCATCCTGCCATGCCTTATCGGTTTCCAGCGTTAAGACCAAGTCTGGCTGATGGGTCTGGATCTGTTCAATCAGTAAATGATATTTGGTATTGGTGGTGAGGACATTTGAGACAATCAGGGAAATCTGACGATCCGGATCCAGCTGATCCTGCTTGACCTGCTTGACCTGTTTTTTCCAAACAAAGGTATAAGGCAAGACCATTTTCAGCTGATACGCCAAAGCAGCGATCAGGCCGACAAAAAGCAGCTGATTGAAGGCCGTCCATGGGTGATCGACGAGGAGAAAAAGTACAAAGGCAATGAAGCCCAAAACCAGAATCTGTAAACGTGGAAAATCTGCACCACGAATCCACCATTCATCTCGGGGAATCAGCGACCAGAAACTTAACCAGATGACCACGATTGCCATGATCTGGATAAACCCTACCATAAGATACACTCTTCACTAAGTTATTATTTTTTCTAAAAGAAAAATTGCTTTATCAATTTTGTATGTATCATAAAGCAGATATTTCGCTCAAGAATATTGATGTTTTGATTGTGTAGCTCTTGCAGTCACGTCCCTTTTTGATACACTCGAATCCCTTTTGATTTTTTAACGCACCGAGGCAAAGTGACATGAAAGTAGGTCTGGTCGGTTGGCGCGGGATGGTGGGTTCCGTCCTTATGCAACGTATGGTTGAAGAGAATGATTTTGCTCATTTTGAGCCATTCTATTTTTCTACCAGTAATGCGGGTGGTGAAGCTCCGGCATTTGGTGGTAAGACTGCCCCAGCACTTATGGATGCAACAGACATTAACAGTCTGAAGCAAATGGATGTCATTATTACCTGTCAAGGTGGCGATTATACCACTGAAGTTTTCCCGAAAATGAAAGCTGAAGGCTGGGATGGCTACTGGATTGATGCAGCATCTACCCTGCGTATGGATGATGAAGCAATCATCGTACTTGATCCGGTGAACATGCATGTGATCAAAGACGGTCTGGTCAAAGGCACCAAAACTTTCGTGGGCGGTAACTGTACCGTTTCTCTGATGTTGATGGGCTTAGGCGGTCTGTTCCAGAACAATCTGGTGGAATGGGCAACTTCAATGACTTATCAGGCAGCTTCGGGTGCGGGCGCGCAAAACATGCGTGAGCTGATTACTGGTATGGGTTATTTATATAATAATACCAAAGACTTGCTAGATGATCCACGTTCTCCAATTCTGGACATTGATTCTAAAATTGCTGAATTGCAACGTGGTGAAGGCTTCCCGTCTGCAAACTTCGGTGTACCTTTAGCGGGTTCTCTGATTCCATACATCGACAAGCAGCTGGAAAGCGGCCAGTCTAAAGAAGAATGGAAAGGTCAGGCTGAAACCAACAAGATCCTGGGTAACCAGCAGATCGTACCGATTGATGGCCACTGTGTACGTATCGGCGCAATGCGTTGTCACTCTCAGGCATTAACGCTGAAACTTCGCAAAGACGTTTCACTGGATGAGATCGAAGATATCATTGCAAATGCAAATGACTGGTCTAAAGTTGTGCCAAACACTCGTGAAGCATCAATGACTGATCTGACTCCTGTCGCAGTCACTGGTACATTAACTGTACCTGTTGGTCGTCTGCGTAAACTGAACATGGGTAAAGAATACCTAGGTGCATTCACAGTGGGTGACCAGTTACTTTGGGGTGCTGCAGAACCTTTACGCCGTATGCTGCGTATCTTGATTGATTATAAAAATTCTTAAGTTTCCGTCAGGAAATACAGCACAAAGCCGATCTTTATTGATCGGCTTTTTTGTGTAACTATTGCGTAAGTATTTTACAAAAAACAAACATCCCGTTAATCTATAATTTTCGCTATGCGATAATGACTGAGCTCACAGATGACTGTATATAACAAATTAAAGCTTGCCATTTTAGCCATTGTTGCTTCACAAAATATTTATGCGATTAATGTAGATCCGGTACAAATCCAGTCTGCACCTGGGGAATTGCTTTATGCGGAAATGAATTTCCGTCAATCAGATATTAACTTGCCCATTGAGGTAAGTTTAGCCTCGCCAGAAGACCTGATTTCTCTGGGTGCATCGCATCAGCCACCGGGTCATTTGAATTTTTTCACCCGTCGCAACAGTAATGGTACTGGGGTTATTACCATTACCTCCTCGCGCCCGGTCACTGATCGTGAATTAAATATCATTGTAAAAATCAAGGAAGGCAATGCAGCACGCCTACAGCATATCCGTACTGCATTAAGACCTAAAACTGATTTGTTACAGGCCAGCCTGAAACAGAATGAACAGCCACTCGCGCCTGTCGTAGTCGTGAGTGAAAAAGATATTGCCCTAAACTTACCGGTGAGTACGCGCTATACCAATGCTCAATCCAAGCCAGCCACCTCGTTTGGGGCAGAAAAACCGTTAGCCTTGCAAAACACAGCACCTCCTGCATTATCAGCCAGCTCTATCTCTAAAACCGCGATAGCTGCTGTGACCCATGAGCCGACATCGAGTATTGCAGCTCAAGTCACAAGCCCAACAAAACTTAATACTGAAACTGCGGTAGCAGCGACAAGTCATAGTTCACAGCAAGCTGGTACTGTAAACACTGCGCCAGTGAATACTCCATCCAAAGCAATCAACACGGCTGTAACTCAAGTAGATGTAACGCCAAACTTACAGGCTGCAGCGACAAAAGTTCAGGCTGAAACAAAACCAGCTGAAGTTGCAGTAGTCCCAACAAATAAAAATACAGCCTCAGCGCAAGCTTCTGCACCGACAAACACTGAAAACCAGATGGTGTCCAGTGATCCACTTGTCAAAAAATATGCAGAACAGCAGGCACGCAAGCAGGCGGCATCTACCACTGCACAGGACAAACCAAATTTAGCGGCTAAAACTCAGGCACAGCTGGCAGCCATCAAGCAAAGCACCTCAACCCAGGTCAAACCGACCTATGTGGTACAGTCAAATGAGTCGCTTTGGGGCATTGCCTCCAGGATTGCCAATGAACAGCAGCGTCCAGTGAGTGAGGTCATGCAGCAGATCAAGCGTGAAAATGAACATGCTTTTATTGGGGGTGATGTCAACCGCTTGCGTAAAGGTGTAGCGCTTAATTTAGCGACCATTCATACTGCGAAAACTCCGATACAGGCCGCAGCGACTAAGTCTGTTCAAGTACCCTCCAAACCTGCTGCAAAAACCAAATATCGTCTGAATGAGGCAGAAATGAGCCTGGTTGCCGAGAATCAGCGTGATTCCGGCCAGGTTTCTGCCAACTCAAACACAAAAGAAAATCGAACTTCGAAAGAGTTGTCATTAAAAGTTATGACAGCCCGTGAAAAAACCGTTAAATTAAAGAGAAACGTAACTGAACTAGAATTGGCACTCAATCAGAAGGATCACAGAATTCAATTATTAAATGCTCGTCTTGCCCAGCTGCAGAAGCAGCTTAAAGCACAACAGGCAGATAAAAAGCCAATTAATTAAAAAGTTACACATGACGATTTATTGGGATAGGCGAACTTAAGGACTCTATCCCCAAGGGGTAAAACATGCTGATTTATGTGATTCCATTAGTGATATTGATCATCGTATTAATTGTCGTAAAAAAACGACAAGATGCTCAAGAATCAGATAAAGCAAAAACTAAAACTGTAAAAGCGAAAAAACCTGGCGCTGCGTCAAAATCCACTTCACAAAGAACCAAAGTGGTCGAGCCAGCCGGAGTCGTTAAAAAATCAGCAACGCCTCTATCAGCAGAAACACGCAAGAAAATTGAAGGTCTGATTCAGGAACGTAATTTCTTTGCAGCTGAAGCTCAAATCAATCAGGCACTGAATCGCGATAATTCTCAACATGAGTTATATTTACTGCTACTCGACATTCATATCCTGCAAAAAGATGAATTTGCGATTTCACAGCTGATTAACCATGTTCGCTCTCTGGAACTGGAAGATATTCTGGCTCAGGCTGAGGTCAAAAAGCGTGAGTTTGAAAACTCTTCGGTCGCTGTTCAGGATACTATTGATTTCCCAAGTGCTCAGCCACAAACCCCTCCTGTACAGGAAAGCAAACCTTCTACAGATGCCTTTGCAGACCTGGTTGCCACTCCTGCTTCAAACGAACAGGCATTTGATGCATTACAACAGGAACTGCAACCAAGCAAACCAGCTGCTGTAGCGGAACCAGTACCTGATATCCAACCCTTAGAGTTCAACTTTGAACCGAAGATTCCAGCGGCTGAGCCAGTAAAAACGGAAGAAGCTTCGCCTGTATCAGATAATTCAGTTGAATTTGATCTTCAGATGAGTACTGCTGAAACCCAGACTGCTCCAACAGCAGCAACTGAGTCAGCACCGGTTCTGAATTTTAAGCTTGAGCTTGAACCATCTGTATCTTTAGAAACAGAATCAGCGCCTGCAACAACAGAAGAAATCCAGCCTTTAGATTTTTCTTTCTCTCTAGACACTCCAGCACCTGCTGCGGAAAAAACAGCCGAACCTGCGACTGAGTTTGATCTTTCTGGCCTTGATATTGCAACGCCTGCAACTGAAACGCCTGCTACGACTGAAACATCTGGACTAGATTTCAAACTTGATAATATCGAAGCTGTAAAAGAAGCTCCTGTTTCTACAGGGGTGAATTTTGAGATTCCGACAGCGCCAGTAAATACAGCAACCGATCAACATGATCCATTGGTGCAGTCTTTCCCGGAGCTGATGGAAGTTAATGAAGCGAACCTTAACCTGGAGCTGGCACAGCAATATATCCAGTTAGGCGCTTATGCAGCTGCCCGTGAAGTCATTGCTGAACGTGAAGCTGAATATACAGCAGCACAACGTCAGCAAGCCGATCAGTTGCTGAATCAAATCGCATCTTAATCAATTTCCCTTTACACTAAAGCAGTCACATTTGGCTGCTTTTTTTATGATGAAAGATATTGCACTGATTTATATGGGCGGCACCTTTGGCTGTGTCGGTGACCCGCTCTCCCCTATGTCTGCCGATTTATTTATTCCAAAACTGGAACAGCTGCTTGCTACGGATCAACCGTTGATTCAGTATTACTGCGCTCCTGTGATTAAGGACAGTAGTGCCTGTACTGCTACAGACTGGTTAGAACTGGTGCAATTTATCCAAAATCTGCAATCTGAACAGCAGATACAACATTTTGTGATTATTCACGGGACAGATACCCTGAGCTATGCCAGTGCAGTATTGGCACATTTTATGGGGAATTCAGCTCATATTGTGCTGACTGGCAGCCAGTATCCCCTCCTGAATGCTGAAGGCGATGCGCAACGCGAATTTAGCGATGCCATGGACAATCTGAGCTTTGCGCTCGCTTCAGTAACTCAGTGTAATGCAAATGTTTATCTAGCTTTTCATCAGCAACTGATTCATGCTCAAACTACCTTAAAGCAGCATACCACTGAGCTGAATGCCTTTACTGGTCTGGACGCTCATATCGCTATTCGGGCCAACCAGCAAAGTTGTCAGGTTACGGCAGACGATATTACCAAAGCTCCAGATTTTAACTGCATGAGCTTGATGATGCAGCCGATTGATTTAGTCCAACAGTTCAATAACCTGAAAAATATTTTAGCCCATCCGCCACACTTCCTATTCCTGCAAGGTTTTGGAACCGGCAATCTGGCCGTCAATCCAGAGATCGTAGATTTCATCAATCAGCTCTATGCCAAAGGCTGTATCTCGGTCTTAACTACTCAAGTGCCTTTTGGTGCCACCGATCAGCGTTATGCCATTGCTGAATGGGTGCATGATTGCAAAATTCTGCTCAATGAAAGTTATGGCCATGCTGATCTTTATGCAAAAGCCCTAAAAATGTATTTACAATATGACACGGTAGAGCAATGGCATGCCCATTGGTACGATTAGTCAGGTTTTGAGGTCATTATGCAGCGTTTTGCAGTGGGAATTGAGTTTTGTGGAACGAATTATCGAGGTTGGCAGACTCAACAGCCGGGCGTAATCAGTGTTCAGGAAACCATCGAGAAGGTACTCAGCAAAATTGCCGATAAACCGATTATTCTGCATGGTGCAGGCCGAACCGATGCCGGCGTGCATGCGACGAATATGGTTGCACATTTTGATACCCATGCCTTGCGTTCTGAACGAGGCTGGTTAATGGGCTCAAATAGCCAGTTACCTAAGGATATCTCGATCCAATGGATCAAGGAGATGGATAATGGCTTCCATGCACGCTTTAAAGCACAGGCACGCCGTTATCGCTATATTGTCTATAACCATCCGGTACGCCCTGCCTTGCTGCATAAACAGGTCACGCATATTTACTATCCACTTGATGTCAAAAAGATGATTGAGGCAGCTGCAAAGTTTGAAGGCACGCATAACTTTGAAAGTTTCCGTGCAGCAGCCTGCCAGTCCAATCAGCCGGTACGTCATGTACGTCATTGCCGCCTGATCCAGCATGGGCCTTATCTGATTCTAGATATTCAGGCGGATGGCTTCCTGCATCATATGGTACGCAATATCATGGGCTGTTTACTGGAAATCGGTCAAGGCATGTATGAGGTTGACCATATTGACCATATTTTTGCAGCAGAAGATCGTAAAGCAGCCGGAGTTACCGCACCACCGGACGGTCTGTATTTTATTCAGGCTGAATATCCAGAGCATTTTGACTTACCCAAAATACCTTTGGGTCCATATTGGTTGAATATGCCGGAATAAGCTAATTATTTTTAATTTTTAAATCCCTCCTAACCTCCCTTTAAAAAGGGAGGAACTCTCCTCCTGAGCAAAGCTTAAGCACTGCTTTAAGCTGAAGCGCAAGAAAGGAGGGACTTAGGATGGTAATTAACGCTGCTTCCGCTTCCGATATTCCACTGGTGTTTCATTGGTCCAGCGTTTAAAGGCACGGTAGAAGGTACTCGGTTCCGAGAATCCAGTCAGATAAACAATACGCTCCACACTTTCATTGGTACTCGCTAATAAACGTTTAGCCAGACGACAGCGATAATCGGACAGAATCTGCTGGAAACTAGTATTAGCCTCACTGAGCTGGGTACGTAAACGACGTGGAGTAATATTCAGTTGAGCGGCTACAGTTTCCAAAGTCGTTTCACCGCTTTCTAAAGTAGAACCGATTGCACGACGCACTTCCCCGACTAAATCGTAACGAGCCAGTTCCTGTAATTTTTCAATCGCCAGCTGTTCATGTAGCTGCAACAGTTCCGGTTCTGCCTGCCAAAGTGGAAAATCCAGAATACTTGGATCAAAATACAAACGGGTTTCTTTCTGCCCCAAACTTACCGGACATTCATAAACCCGGAAATATTCTTCATCTGCCGCGCCTTTGGAAAAATTAAAATCGATATAGATCGGTTCAAAACGGCCTTCAGTAATAAATTTAAAGAAACGCAACACACCTGACATCGCACATTCGGTAAAGTGACGATTGACCAGACTTTCAGCAAAAGGCTGTTCACCATTGGTCAGATAGCAGCGATCATCTTCGACCACCAGCTTGGCATGAAAGGCATCACTGATCAGACGCTGATAAGCCAGTGCACGTTTCAAGCCTTCACCAAAATTCTCTGATGAAATAAACAGATGCTCAATCACCTGTCCGCGATAGAGTGGCAAATGTTCACCCAGATGCAATCCGATATCCGGGTCCTTACTGACCTCTTCTGCGGCAACCCAGAAGGCATACTGAGCACTAAGCGGAGTACGGTCATTGGTCTCCACCTGATTTAAAGCGACTCCTGCTTTCGTCAGAAGTTCTTCTGTTGGCAAACCTGCACGACGAATCGCCTGATAGCCTAAACGCAATACGACTGATGCATCCGTTAGCTGACTCACTCAAAAACCTTCCTTGTATGTACTTCATTTATACTTAAAAAGATTGAAATTAGATTAACTGTGATTGACCAAACTGACAACAGATACCATACGCTTTTTAGTTAAAAAAGTTTAAACTCATACTTCGCTTATTTTACTGACAGATGATCAGTCTAACGCCCATTACACCTTGTGTTTTGCGAAAAAATTGACTATAATTTGCGCCTTTCCAATTTATTCATTCAGGTAGGCTATGGCCAATAAAGAGGAACTCATCGAGTTCGAAGGCGTTGTCACCGAGACGCTTCCTAATACTATGTTCCGTGTACGTTTAGAAAACGGTCACGAAGTAATTGCCCATATTTCTGGTAAAATGCGTAAACACTATATTCGTATTTTGACTGGCGATAGCGTGAAGGTCGAAATGACTCCTTATGATTTGACTAAGGGTCGTATCACATACCGTGCGCGCTAAGTTTTAGCGGAAGCAAAAGCCACTCATCCAGTGGCTTTTTTATTGCCTTTTCTTTTATATCAATTCCCCTGCACATTCCCTATACTGCATTCGAAGATAATCATTTCTATTTTTCCTCTAATAAAAACAGTGAATCATTCATGCAAAAAATCTTGTTTTCTCTGATCCTAGGAATCAGCCTGAGTGCCTGCGCCACTACCAATTCGACAAAATCACGACAACTAGATCAGCAACTACAGCAATATATCGGCCAATCTGCAGAGTCAATTCGCAAGGATCTGGATTTAACTGCACTCGGTTTTAAGACCTCAAAAGCACCTGTACAAACGGAAAACGTCTGAGTTATACCGTACTTCGCACCATTTAACTTCCGTTGGGAACACCCGCCATTCAGCAAAGTGTCAGTATAGGTGCCCCTGTACGACTCGCAACTGCACCCGGCCCGGGTTATCAGGTTGAAATGCCTTGTCAGATTCATTTACAGCTAGAACAAGGGACTGCCCAATCCGTGCAATATAGCGGACGTGCCTGTTAATACTCATTTTTGCTTTTTATTCATTTTGAAGTGAATATAAGAACATTCTAAGTTGTCTTGGATTTGATGGCTACAGCTAACATCTAACTGCCTGATTATTGTTGTCTTACCTAATAATAAATTACAACAGTTCCTCTCACACTTTGCTACTACACTGTTTTTAAGCGTTCCTTGAGTAGGAGTGATGTGATGTTGTTAAGCAAAGGGACTCCTCTGGTATTGGGCTTGAGCATCCTGTTGCTCGGTCTGTCAGGGTGTGCACAGACACCCACGATCAGCCAGGCCGACCGTGAAGCTTATTTACAGCAATTTATTGGCCATAGCAGCCAGTATATTGATCGCAATTTAGATTTGAAACGTTTGGGTTATCAGCAAATCAGTGAACCTGAGCTCAGCTCCCAACAGCTCAGCTATGTCGTAGAACGTCCTGTGACCGTGCCCTTACCGATTGCCCAATTTCCGGCAGCAGGTACAGGCACAGTTCCGGTTCCAGTCACTGTGAGTCCTGCATCAGGGTATGATGTGAATTTGCAATGCAAGATTACCTTTTTGCTTAAAGACAATATTGCAACTTCTGTCAGCCTTACGGGTCGAACCTGTTAATCAAAATCAGTCATAAAAAAACGCAGCTCAAGGCTGCGTTTTTTACGTAGAAATACTGAGTAACTTAATTCAATGCAGTCACAACTGCCTGACCCATTTCCACCGTACCCACTTTAGTCATGCCTTCAGACATGATGTCAGCCGTACGCAGACCTTGGTCTAAAACATTACCTACCGCATCTTCAATAGCTTTTGCAGCCGCTTCTTCACGGAAGGTATAACGCAGCATCATGGCTACAGACAGAATGGTTGCCAATGGGTTTGCCAGGTTTTGACCTGCGATATCTGGTGCAGAACCATGGCAAGGTTCGTACATCCCTTTACCATTTTCATCCAATGAAGCTGATGGCAACATACCGATTGAACCAGTCAGCATTGCAGCTTCATCAGACAGGATGTCACCGAACAGGTTTGAAGTCACAATCACATCAAACTGCTTAGGCGCACGTACTAATTGCATCGCAGCATTGTCTACATACATATGAGACAAGTTAATGTCTGGATATTGCTCTTCTTTCAGTGCAGTCACGGTTTGTTTCCAAAGCTCAGTCACTTCAAGCACGTTGGCTTTATCGACTGAACATACTTTACCGTCACGCAGGCCAGCAAGTTCGAACGCAACTTTGGCAATACGCTTGATTTCAGATTCTGCATAAACGTCAGTGTTAAAACCTTGTTTTTCGCCATTTTCCAGTTCACGGATCCCGCGTGGCTGACCGAAGTAAATACCGCCGGTCAATTCACGTACGATCAAGATATCCAGACCAGAGACAATTTCCGGTTTCAAGCTAGAGGCATCAGCCAATTGTGGATAAAGAATCGCTGGACGTAAGTTCGCAAACAGATTCAACTCACTACGTAGTTTTAACAGGCCACGTTCTGGACGGATTGAACGCTCAATCGTATCCCATTTTGGACCGCCTACAGCGCCGAGCAGAATTGCATCTGCTTTTTTCGCCTGTTCAGAGGTTACCTCTGGATAAGGTGAACCGTGTGCATCAATCGCAGCACCACCTAAAAGACCTTGTTCCCATGTTAAACCCAGATTGAATTTTTCATTAACTCGTGTAAGCACCTGTTCTGCGGCTTTTACAATCTCAGGGCCAATACCGTCACCAGCTAAAATCAAAATTTGTTTAGACATGAGCTTTTCCATTTATAAGGTCAGGCATCCACCTGACTAGGTTAAATTTTTTTTTCTACAAACTCTGCAATGCCATTGATGACATTATAGGGTTTGCAAAAACGACGAATCACTTTCTGCTCTTGCAACAGGTCCACACACAATGGATCAGGTGCAGAGGCATTTAATAAACTGGTGCTACGTGCATTTCGGTCACGGAACATTTTCAAGGTATAGCGTTTATTCGCCTTAAACTGCTGGAACAGATGCAAGGTCTCAGCCTTATCCTTGCTAATCGGATAGAAACGCACCACCAGTTCATGCTGCCCTTCCGGCACAGATAAATAAATCGGATTATCCTGTTTCAGGTTTTTGGCCTGCAAACGAACCAGACGCTGATCTAGCGCTTCTGGGCTGATTCGCTTGGTGGACTCATCCACAATCATGGTCCGATCTAAACGTTCAAACTGACAATCCGGTGTGCCTGCACAATAAATCAAAGCATTGGATTTGCTTTCTGCATCTTCTTTGGCATGTTTAAGTTTGAAGGTATCAATGCTCTGACACGCGGTCATCAGCACTGATACTGCACTTAGAGCAAGCCACTGTTTCCAATACGTTGCCATGATGTCTGTATTAACCTATCAAAAAAATTAATAATCTTCTGATATTAGCAAGGCCTTCGCAGTCATGCCATGACAATTTTTGCTGTTTTATGAATGAATTTCAGCAAATACCCATGGGCGTGATTGTTTGGTTTTTTCTTCGTAGGCACGAATATCATCTGCCGCCTGCAAAGTTAAGCCAATATCATCCAAACCATTTAACAAACAATGCTTACGGAATGGGTCCACTTCAAACTTGAAGCTTTCGCCATTTGGTGTACGAACTTCCTGCGCTTCCAGATCAATCGTTAACTGATAACCTTCAGCTGCTGCACATTCCTTGAATAACTGATCAACCGTTTCTTCCGGCAAGATCACCGGCAACATGCCATTTTTAAAACAGTTATTAAAGAAAATATCAGCAAAGCTTGGCGCAATCACAGTACGGAAACCGTATTCATTCAAGGCCCAGGGCGCATGCTCACGGCTTGAACCGCAACCGAAGTTAGCACGTGAAATTAAGATCGATGCACCTTGATAACGTGGCTGGTTTAATACGAAGTCCGGGTTAATCGGACGAACCGAGTTGTCCTGACCTGGATAACCTTCATCCAAATAACGCAATTCATCAAACAGGTTTTCACCGAAACCGGTACGTTTGATCGATTTCAAAAACTGTTTTGGAATAATTAAATCTGTATCGACATTGGCACGGTCTAAGGGTGCAACAATACCTTGTTCAACGGTATAAGCTTTCATATTTCTGCTCCTGCGTACCAATTAAAATGAACGGACATCAACAAAGTGACCGGCAATCGCTGCAGCAGCAGCCATGGCTGGGCTCACCAAATGGGTACGACCGCCATTACCCTGACGACCTTCAAAGTTACGGTTTGAAGTTGAGGCACAATGCTCGCCTGGCTGCAATTTGTCAGCATTCATTGCCAAGCACATAGAACAACCTGGTTCACGCCATTCAAAACCAGCTTCGATAAAGACTTTGTCCAAACCTTCAGATTCTGCCTGCTGTTTCACCAAACCCGAACCCGGAACGATCATGGCCTGTTTAATGCTAGAAGCCACTTTACGACCTTTGATCACTTCAGCCGCAGCACGAATATCTTCGATACGTGAATTGGTGCAGGAACCGATGAATACACGGTCTAACTGAATATCTGCTAAAGCCTGACCTGCAGTTAAGCCCATATATTGATAAGCACGGTTCCAGTCATTGCGCTGTACATCATCTTTGGCCTGTTCTAAAGTTGGGACCGCTTGAGACACCGGAATCACCATCTCAGGAGAAGTCCCCCAAGAGACTTGTGGTTCAATCTCTTCACCTTGCAACACCACAACTGTATCGAAGTGCGCGCCTTCATCAGAATGCAAGGTATTCCAGTACGCAACCGCCTGATCCCATTGCTCGCCTTTCGGTGCATATGGACGGTCTTTGACATACTCAATGGTTTTTTCATCGACTGCGACCATACCGACACGTGCACCCGCTTCAATTGCCATGTTACATACGGTCATACGGCCTTCGATCGACATGTCACGGAATACCTGGCCACCAAATTCAATTGCGTGACCTGTACCGCCAGCAGTTCCGATTTTACCGATAATGGCTAAAACCACATCTTTCGGTGTTACGCCCTGACCTAATTTACCGTCAACGCGTACCAACATGTTTTTCATTTTCTTTTGAACCAGGCATTGGGTTGCCAATACATGTTCAACTTCTGAAGTCCCGATCCCGTGTGCCAAGCAGCCGAATGCACCATGTGTCGCGGTATGTGAGTCACCACATACAACCGTCATACCTGGCAAGGTTAAGCCCTGCTCAGGACCAACAACGTGCGCGATCCCTTGACGAATATCGTTAATATCAAATTCAACAATATCGAACGTCTTACAGTTGTCATCCAAGGTTTGTACCTGGATACGTGAAGTATCATCTTCAATCCCAGCCACGCCCTGCTCACGCTCTTTTTTAGAGGTCGGTACGTTATGGTCAGGTGTTGCGATGTTGGCACTTAAACGCCATGGCTTACGGCCAGCAAGTTGCAAGCCTTCAAAGGCTTGTGGTGAAGTCACTTCATGCAATAAATGACGGTCGATATAAAGTAGAGCTGAACCATCATCTCGTTGTTTTACTAAATGATCATCCCATAACTTATCGTATAATGTTTTTGCTGTTTGGGTCTCGCCTGCCATGTCGATGTGCTCCACTGGACTGGGTAAATTCTTTCGCTAATTTTGATTATATCGCTGCATTCACATAAATCTAATTTATCATTTTTATTAGTTAAAAAACTTTTTGGAATCTTTTAAAATTTAAATTAAATCATAGTTTAGCTCTCTTTTTATAAATCTAATTTTCCGATCGTTTTATTAAAAATATTCGTTTTTACAAATTAAATGAGAATTATTATTATTTCCTCATCGGCACAAATTATCTGTTTTGAGGAAGATCCACATGGCACATATTCAACGTTTCGTAGAAAACAATCAGCGCATGTTCAAAAAGACATTTAGCTATTACATCATGCACATCACCGTTGCGATGTTAGTGGGCTATTTTGTCACAGGCAGTTTAACCATGGCGATTGCCTTGAGTTTATTAGAACCGGCTGTACAGGCAGTTGCTTTCTTCTTCCACGAGAAAATCTGGGAAGCAAAAAGCCAGCAACAGGATGAGGAAATCACCGCATAATTTTTTGTCGATCTTCCTCTTTGAGCCACCTACCCTCGGTGGCTTTTTTTATGACATAAAATAAAACATTTAAAAATGTGTATTAATTCAACATTAAACCAATAGTTCTATATTTTTACTTTGATTTATTCTTAAATTATTACAATAATAAACTTAAGCATAAAAAAACTTTATAGGTGATCAAGATGAATCTCGCAGCTTTTGAAGCCTTTGTAAAAGTCATGGAAACAGGTTCGATTTCTTTGGCTGCAGATCAGCTTTTTATTACCCAACCGGCTGTGACCAAACGTATTCACAGTCTGGAAGAATATTTCGGGGTGAAATTATTTGAATCTGCGGGCCGTGGTGTTCAGGCCACTCATGCGGCACATTCCCTGCTGCCTAAGGTAAAAAACTGGCTGAACGAGCTGGGTGATATTCACTACACCCTGAGCCATGAACAGGGTCAGGTCCAAGGCAAACTGAAAATTGGCACCAGCCATCATATTGGCCTGCATCATTTACCGAGCCATCTGCGTGAATATGTACAGCAATATCCAAATGTGACGCTAGATGTACATTTTGTAGATTCTGAACAGGCGCATGAACAGGTCATTGCTGGTGATCTGGAACTGGCTTTCCTGACCTTGCCACCGCATGGTGATGAACGCCTAAAATATGTCACTATCTGGAATGATCCTCTGGTTTTTGTGGTCGCACCATTCCATCCACTGGCTCAGCAAAAAAACCTGTCTCTTGAAGATCTGGTGAATTACCCAAGCCTGCTGCCTTCTGCGCAGACCTATACTACGCAGATTACGATGGCCGAGTTTGAAAAGCAGGGCATCAAGCCGAAAACGACCATGAGCAATAACCCGCTTGAATCCATCCGGATGCTGGTTTCGATTGGTTTAGGCTGGTCAGTCTTGCCCAAAACCCTGGTCAACCATGACCTGCAAGAACTGGATCTGAATCTGGAAATGAACCGTCAGCTCGGTATGGTCTGGCATCCGGGTCGTACTCAATCGAAGGCGGCTGAAGCATTGGTTCAACTGATGCAAGGCCCGTCAATTTAAAATTAATTTTCACATTTCTCTGCTGCATCGATATCGATGCAGCATTTTGTTACCTAAATACATCGCATCAGTTGCTTCCTTTCAAGTACTTTTAAAAGTATCAAATTCATTTTCCTGAAGATGAAAAATTAAAACGTATTCAAGGAAGCACAGAATGCAGATCAAATCTTCTGATTCCAAAACTTTATTATCTTCTTCTCATGACCTGATCGAAGAAATGGGTTTATGGAAACCGCTTAAACCAACGCTACACCCGACTCCCAACCTTGATTTTGAAGATGAACCGACAGCGCGTGCCGTATTACGTGATTATTTTCTAAATACCTTTGACACCTATGAGCAACTGTTTGACTGTCTGAAAAATGAAGAAGCCTTTTATGACAAACCGATTGCCTTACGTCATCCACTGATCTTTTATTTTGGTCATACTGCCACTTTTTTTATCAATAAGCTGTTGCTGGCTCAACTGATCCCGGAACGTTTAAATCCGCATCTGGAAAGTATCTTCGCGATTGGTGTAGATGAAATGAGCTGGGATGATCTGGATGAACAGAACTATCACTGGCCTAGCATTCAGGCGGTACGTGATTACCGGCATCAGGTGCGTGCCCTGGTCTTGAAAGTGATAGAACATGCGCCGCTACAACTTCCACTGAACTGGCACAATCCCTGGTGGACCATCATCATGGGCATTGAGCATGAACGGATTCATCTGGAAACCTCTTCAGTTTTAATTCGCCAGCATCAGTTACGTTATGTACAGAATCATCCGCAGTGGCGTGCCAATGTCATTACCGGTATTGCGCCTGAAAATAGTCTGGTAAAGGTACCGGCAGGTCAGGTCAATTTACATAAAAATTTCGAACATGCTTTTTATGGCTGGGACAATGAATACGGCCACCATCATGCCGAAATTGCAGAATTCGAAGCCTCTAAATATCTGGTGTCCAATCAGGAGTTTTTAGCCTTTGTTGAAGCAGAAGGTTATCAGACAGCTGACTACTGGACTGAAGAGGGCCAGCAATGGTTAGCATTTTCTCAAGCCACACATCCTACCTTCTGGGTCAAAACGGAACTGGGTTGGTCCTTAAGACTGATGCTGGAAGAAGTTCCAATGCCTTGGGACTGGCCAGTCGAAGTGAATTATCATGAAGCCAAAGCTTTCTGTAACTGGAAATCAACACAGACCGGAGAATCCATTCGTCTGCCCACTGAGGATGAATGGTATCGATTGTATGCAGTTTCAGGACTGGATCCAAAATTACCAAGTCCTGAGCAAGCCAATATTGAATTAAAATATGGCCCTAACTCTTTTCCGGTGGATCATTTTCAGCATGGCGATTTTTATGATGTTCAGGGCAATGTCTGGCAATGGACCGAGACCCCGATTTATCCTTTCGAAGGCTTTCAAGTCCATCCTTTCTATGATGATTTTAGTACCCCAACCTTCGATGGCCAACATCATCTGATTAAAGGCGGTTCCTGGATTTCAGCCGGTAATGAAGCCCTGCACAGTTCACGCTATGCGTTCCGGCGACATTTTTTCCAGCATGCCGGTTTTCGCTATGTTGCCGCGGACGAGACATCACCGCAGTTTCACTCTCAATATGAAAGCGATCAGCTGATTTCCCAATATCTAGAATTCCAGTATGGGGCGGAATATTTTGCTGTTCCAAACTTTGCCCAAAGCCTCATTCAACTGGCCCGTCCCTATTTTCAAAACATTCCGTGTCATAAAGCGCTGGATATCGGTTGTGCCACCGGACGCGCCAGCTTTGAACTGGCCCAAGATTTTGATCAGGTCACAGGTTTAGACTTTTCAGCCCGTTTTATTCAGCAAGGTGTGGTGCTGGCGCAAGGAGAGACCCTGCGCTATAGCATTCCTGTTGAGGGTGAACTGGTGGAATATAAATCCTGCTCACTGGCAGAACTTGAACTTAAACAGGTTGCCAATAAGGTCGAGTTTTATCAGGCCGATGCCTGCAACCTGAAACCGCAGCTTAAAGATTATGATTTTATTCTGGCAGCTAACCTGATTGATCGTCTGCATCATCCTAAAGCTTTTCTAAGTGAGATTCATAATCGCCTGAATATAGGCGGCATTTTGATGCTGGCCTCACCTTATACCTGGCTGGAAGAACATACAGCACGCAGTGAATGGATCGGCGGATTTAAGCAGGCGGGAGAAAACCTGAGTACCTTAGAGGGCATCAAAGCTTTGCTAAGTCCACATTTTGAAATGCTGGACGAACCTGTGGATGTGCCTTTTGTGATCCGAGAAACAGCGCGTAAATATCAACATACCCTGTCCCAAATAACTTTATGGAAAAGGGTACGATAATTCCAAAATGAAAAAGCCAATCAGTTGATTGGCTTTTTGTTCGCTATTCCATCCCACTGGTAGCATCTTCATGCAGAGATTCATTAAGCTGATCCACCACAATGGCCCATTCTCCATCTGAAGCAATTTTTTCAGCCAGGAACTGGCGCTGTGCATCTGACCAATACGGCGCCTCCATCAGGTTTACATCTTTGGGTAATTGATGCTCATGAATAAATTGGGCAATCCCTTCTGCACTCGAATCCAGACCTAACTGTGCAAATAGATGAGTCATACGTGGTCTAACTTGGGTCATTTTCATTACCTCAGCGCTTGCTATCGTTATTGTCGACTTGCTTTATTTATTCTGAGCATAGCATGTTTATTCAGCAACGGGCATGTCAAAAAGTACCCTATTCTGCTTATAAAAAAGCACAACCGAAGTTGTGCCTGATTAAATCAAAAGAATTGCTTAAATCGACCAGTCCTGAATTTCCCAGCCCTGTTCTTTGGCCAATGCTTCCAGACGATCATCCGGATTTACGGCAATGGCATGATCGGCATATTCCAGCAGAAAACGGTCATTGATTGAATCTGAATAGGCCCAAGACTCGGTCACGTCACGACCTGCCAGCCATTGTTCCAGACGGGTCAGTTTACCTTGTTGATAGCAGGCAATATTGGTCACCTTACCGGTATATTTACCATCAACGACTTCAGCATTGGTGGCAATAATTTCAGTAATCCCAAACTCACGGAAAATCGGTGCAGTAATAAAGTCCGAAGTTGCAGTAATGCCTACAATTTCATGCCCTGCATCTTTATGGCGCTGAATCGCTTTAAAACCTTCCGGACGCATCTGGGGGCGAATGACTTTTTGCATTAACAGTTGATGTAATTCGGTCAGATAATCATGGTCATGTTGGGTCAAAAACTGGAACACAAATTCATTATAGGCATAGGGATCCAGTTGACCCTTTTTATAGTCCTCATAGAACTTGTCATTCATGGCGCGGTGATGAACGGGATCCACCAGGCCTTCATTGACCAGGAATTCCCCCCAGGAATGATCCGAATCGGTGTTTAACAGGGTGTGATCGAGATCAAATAGCGCCAATTTCATGAAAATACTCGTAAAAACTGAAATTTAAGAAAAAAATTGTAAATCTATCTCCGCTAGTCGATAGAAATTCGTTAAGATCATAGCAATTTTAACATTTTTAAACTTTGCTTTTTTTCGAGTTGGATAAAGAAATAATATTCCCCGAAAGCAAAGGCATAAATTAAACAATTTTAGGTAGCCAAATGATCGACTCAGAAGGTTTCCGACCGAATGTCGGGATCATTTTGGCAAACGATGCTGGACAGGTTTTATGGGCAAAACGCATTGGTCATAATGCATGGCAATTTCCACAAGGAGGTATCCAATATGGAGAAACCCCTGAGCAGGCACTTTATCGTGAGCTGAGAGAAGAAGTTGGCTTACTGCCTGAACACGTCCAGATTATCGCGCAGACCAAAGGATGGTTGCGTTATCGTTTGCCGTATCGATACATTCGCACGGATTCAGATCCGGTATGTATCGGTCAAAAACAGAAGTGGTTTTTACTCAAACTGACGGCGCCCGTACAGAACATTCAACTTGATCTGTCCGATCCGCCCGAATTTGATCAATGGCAATGGGTCAGTTACTGGTATCCATTAGGCCAAGTGGTGAATTTTAAACGCGATGTTTATCGCAAGGCCATGATTGAACTCTGTCAGCAATTACCACAACAAAAACCTTAAAAAAATCGCGTGCATGTGCAGATTTTTTGCTCGGCTATTGTTATAAATAAACTAAATTACCGGACTTCTAAAAAAATACGGAGCAGCTCCCATGTCGAATATGCAACTGGATACCCTGAGACGCATTGTCCAAGAGATTAATGCGTCTGCCAGTTTGCATGAATCACTCGATATTATGGTCAATCAGGTGGCCGAGGCCATGCATGTGGATGTCTGCTCCATTTATCTGCTCGATGAACGCAACCAGCGCTATCTGTTGATGGCATCTAAAGGCCTGAAGCCTGAAGCTGTCGGTCATGTGTCTCTACATACCAGTGAAGGTCTGGTTGGTCTGGTGGGTCAGCGTGAGGAAATCGTTAACCTCGACAATGCCCCTAAGCATGATCGTTTCCTGTATTTACCGGAAACGGGCGAAGAAATTTATAATTCCTTTCTGGGCGTTCCGGTCATGTACCGCCGTAAGGTCATGGGCGTACTGGTGGTCCAAAATAAAGAATCCCAGGATTTTAGTGAAGCGGCTGAATCGTTCCTGGTTACGCTATGTGCCCAGCTTTCGGGCGTAATCGCTCACGCCCATGCAGTCGGCAATATTGATGTATTCCGCAAGCCAAATAATTTACCGGCATATAAAACCTTCCAGGGCGTATCGGGTTCTGGCGGTATCGCACTCGGCCGCGCCATTGTGCTTTATCCACCTGCAGATCTGGGCGCTGTTCCGGATCGTGAAGCAGATGATATTAGCGAAGAACTGGCTTTGCTGGATAATGCCTTAAATTCGGTACGTGAAGAAATTCAGTTCCTAGATGACAAGATGCAGGATGCGCTGATGGCCGAAGAGCGTGCCCTGTTCAGTGTGTTCCTGCGTATGCTGGATGAAAATGCCCTACCATCGGAGATTAAAGCACTGATTCGTGATGGTCACTGGGCACAAGGTGCGGTTCGCATCGTGATTGATAACCATGTGGCGCAGTTTGCCCAGATGGAGGATGATTACCTGCGTGAACGTGTCGCTGATCTAAAAGATCTGGGACGTCGTATTCTGGCCAAGTTGCAGGAAGCCGATGAAAGCCATCGCGAACTGACAGATGAAAGTATCCTGATTGGTGAAGAAATTTCAACGGCTGCGCTGGTGGAGTTACCTGTCGATAAGATTGCCGCGATTGTCACCACTGAAGGTGCCATGAATTCGCACATGGTGATTGTGGCACGCGCACTCGGTATTCCGACTGTCGTGGGTGTGACTGAACTGCCAATCAATACCCTGGATGACGTCGAGATGATTGTCGATGCGCATCAGGGCCGTATCTTTATCAATCCACCACGTCGTCTGCGTACCCGCTATAAAGAAATTCAGAAAGAAGAAGAACAGATTGCCAAAGATCTACGTCAATACGAGACCAAAGATGCAATTACGCCAGATGGTACCGCTGTACGTCTGTTTGTAAATACCGGCCTGATGATTGATGTGGTTCGTGGTGTACAGCGTGGTGCCAAAGGTGTTGGCCTATACCGTTCGGAAATCCCGTTCATGCTACGTGACCGCTTCCCGGGAGAAGAGGAACAACGTGCCATTTACCGGCAGCAACTGAGTCACTTTGCCAATAAACCGGTAGTCATGCGAACGCTGGATATTGGTGCAGATAAAGACCTGCCATATTTCTCGATTGAGGAAGAAAATTCAGCATTGGGCTGGCGCGGTATCCGCTTTACCCTGGATCATCCTGAAATCTTCTCTTCTCAGATTCGCGCCATGCTAAAAGCCAGTATCGGTCTGAACAATCTGCATATCCTGTTGCCGATGGTGACCAGTGTCAGTGAAGTTGAAGAAGCGCTGTATCTATTAGAGCGTGATCATTATGCCGTTCAGGAAGAAGAGCAGGTCAAAATTACCAAACCTCAAATCGGAATTATGGTCGAAGTACCAAGCGTACTGCATCAGATTGATGAATTTTCTGAACTGGTCGATTTCTTCTCGGTCGGTTCTAACGATTTGACCCAATATTTACTTGCTGTAGACCGGAATAATCCACGTGTGGCCAATGTCTATTCACACTTACATCCAGCGATCCTGCGTGCCCTGACCCGTCTGGTAGAGGATTGTCACCGTAATAACAAACCGATCAGTATCTGTGGTGAAATGGCCGGTGATCCTCTATCGGCCGTACTATTAATGGCCATGGGATTCAATACCCTGTCCATGAGTTCCAGTAATATTTTGAGAGTCCGAAAAACGATTTGTCATGTACCGATGCCTGATGCACAGGAATTACTCAAACATGTACTAAAACTGGACAATCCACTCATGGTAAAAAGCTGGATGGAGCATTATTTTAGAACACATGGTTTAGGAGATATGGTGAAATCCACCACCCGTATGGTCAGCGCTTAAGGAGGAACTTTTCCAGGTTCCTCTGCATCAGTCGAGGTACTTATGGAATTTGTGCTTATCCTGCTTATGCTGGCTGCAGCGTTTTATTTTATTATTGTTGCACCAGCCTTACGTTCGCAAAAATCCAGATATACATTTTCTCGTGATCGTAATAACACCAGCTCCAGTCACCAGTATATTCGTGAAACTGAACGTCCTAAAGACTGTCCCTTATGGGGAATTGAAATTTCTCGTACCCAGCAACGGCGTTTAGGCAAGAATGATCCATCGGTCATTGCGGCAAAACTGTATCGGCAACAGCTAGGAAAATTTGCCAGTTTTCAGCAGACTCGGCCTATGGCTGATGCTGATCCAAATAGATCTTCGAGTTCTGCGACCCTGCCCCGTTTTTTTCAAAATATGTTTCCCGAAGAAGCTTCTTCAACCACCCGACGAAACTCACCACATTCTTCGAAAAGAAATTCATCTTTTAACTATACCCCACAGAATCCCTTAAAATCAGCTCCCGTCCAGAACAGATCCACTTCTTCCTGGCCGCCCTAAGCTGCCCATAAAAAAGGGCGATCATCTTGTTGATATCGCCCTTGTTTGTGCTTGGTATAACCACGTTTTGCATTTTTCTTCCGATCTACAAAAACCTGGCTTTTATTGACTTCATGCATATGTTTGGCCACGAAGTTTGGCATGACTGCCTCTACAGCTTTTTTCTTTGCCATCTTGCTCTCTGTTTAATTTGGGCTAAGGAAATGATCCGCTCGGGATGTGAAATAATTATAGGGGCGACTGGCCAATTTTCAAGCAGATCAGAACTTAAATATTTTCCAGAAAATAGATAATTTGGTAGATATTCTTGCTGTAAAAATCAGAAAATTGTGAGCAAGAGAATGCTGATTTAACTACCTGTTTAATCCTTGAATTTTAATCCTTAAATCTTTCTATTTAAAAAATATTTATAAAATTAATAACTTAATAAATATTTAATAAAACCTAATGAAATCTAAAAGAGATATTGAAGCATTTTTCTGACTTAGAGAAGACATCTTAAATTCTGATTTTCTTACTTAATCATTTTAAACTGAGTGAAAAATTTGCATATTTTAACATTGTCACATTTCTAGAAATATCTTATGTTCAAATTAGATTATTTATTTTCAATGACTTAATTTTTATTCATTTAGGCAGTATTTTCTGAAGTTACAGAAAAACCAAACTTATTGCCAAAACACCCAATTCAACAACTCACTTAATTAAAAATCTGTTGGAAATAAAGCCCCTAATGTTATTCCTGCGCTTATAGATGATTTTTTTGAATGCTGGAATAACGAATAAAATTCTCAACGCTTGGAGAGAAATATGAGCCAAGATATGAAAAAGTGCCCTGTCACCCATCTGACTACTGAAGCTGGCGCACCTGTAGTCGACAACCAGAACAGTATGACGGCAGGTAGCCGTGGCCCATTGCTGGCCCAAGATTTATGGCTGAATGAAAAACTGGCTAACTTTGTTCGTGAAGTGATTCCTGAGCGCCGTATGCACGCAAAAGGTTCAGGTGCATTTGGTACCTTTACCGTAACCAATGACATTACTGAATATACCCGTGCAAAAATTTTCTCGGAAGTCGGTAAAAAAACTGAACTCTTTGCCCGTTTCTCGACCGTCGCTGGTGAACGCGGTGCAGCTGATGCAGAACGTGATATTCGTGGTTTTGCCCTGAAATTCTATACCGAAGAAGGGAACTGGGACCTAGTCGGTAACAATACACCGGTATTCTTCCTGCGTGATCCACGTAAATTTCCTGACTTAAACAAAGCAGTAAAACGTGATCCGAAAACCAATAAACGTAGCGCCACCAATAACTGGGATTTCTGGACTTTATTGCCGGAAGCACTACATCAAGTTACCATCGTAATGTCCGATCGTGGGATTCCGGCTGGTTACCGTCATATGCACGGTTTCGGCAGTCATACCTACAGTTTTATCAATGCCCAAAATGAACGCTTTTGGGTAAAATTCCATATGCGTACCCAGCAAGGTATCAAGAATCTGACTGATGCTGAGGCAGCAGAGTTGATTGCTAAAGACCGTGAAAGCAGTCAAACCGACCTGTTTGATGCGATTGAACGTGGCGATTATCCGAAATGGAAAATGTACGTTCAGATCATGCCTGAAACAGATGCCGAGAAAGTGCCTTATCATCCGTTTGACCTGACCAAAGTCTGGC
Source organism: Acinetobacter sp. UBA2581 (assembly GCF_002339435.1). Lineage (NCBI taxonomy): Bacteria > Pseudomonadati > Pseudomonadota > Gammaproteobacteria > Moraxellales > Moraxellaceae > Acinetobacter > Acinetobacter sp. UBA2581. The sequence continues at coordinate 29,736 of NZ_DDLD01000079.1, forward strand.
CGAAAGGTGATTATCCACTAATTGAAGTAGGTGAATTCGAACTCAACCGTAATCCGGAAAACTATTTCCAGGACGTAGAACAAGCCGCTTTTGCGCCAAGCAATCTGGTACCAGGTATCAGCTATTCACCGGATCGCATGCTACAGGCACGTTTGGTCAATTATGCTGATGCAGCGCGTTACCGTGTAGGTGTGAATCATGCCCAGATTCCGGTCAATGCCGCACGTTGCCCGGTACATTCAAATCACCGTGATGGTTTGGGCCGTATGGATGGCAACTATGGTTCATTGCCGCATTATGAGCCGAACAGTTTCAGCCAGTGGCAGGAACAGCCAGAATTCAGAGAGCCCCCCCTCAAAATCACGGGTGATGCAGATTTCTGGGATTATCGCAAAGATGATAATGACTACTTCAGCCAGCCACGTGCCCTGTTCAACCTGATGAATGATGAGCAGAAACAGGCTCTATTTAATAATACCGCAGCCGCAATGGGTGATGCGCTTGATTTCATCAAGTACCGTCATATCCGTAACTGTTATGCCTGTGATCCCGCCTATGGTGAAGGTATTGCTCAAGCTCTTGGGATGAGCGTAGCTGATGCCCAGATGGCTCGAGCAACTGATCCAGCTAAAGGCCTACCAAGCTTTCTCTAAATTTTTTAGCTTGAACTGAGCGAATAAAAAACCACCCGAGGGTGGTTTTTTTATTGGTGTTAAATTAAAGCATTAGGAATATGAATTGCAGTTCATTTCAGGTCATGTGTTTGACGGTCACGGATTTCAAAAAGGTTCTTCTACCAGTACCCAGATCTTTTTCATATCCATCAGATTCACGAAGAAATCATTGCTCAACATACCCACCCGATCAGTCAGTATGCCATGCTTGTTTCCACCACGATTGGCACCTGTACCCTTCAGCATAGGATTTAATCCTATACAAATGAGAGCTACTCTATATGCTAGCTAACGACTCAATCGTTATACAGGAGTGATCTTAAGCCCTTAGACAATAATCCGTTTGCCCTCACGAATACAGTAAAACGGGTTAATCAGCTTGGAGGAATGCTGGATAATATGCTGCAATTCATTTTCAGGCTGGTCACGTGCTTCATCGGTGAGCTGGAAGGTCCGATAATGAATGGCCATAGAACAACGTGCCATTAAGTCCTGATGGGCATGAAAAGCATCTTCCGGATTCATATGAATATTGCGCATCAGTTCACGCGGTTCATAGGCACCGATCGGCAACAGCGCAATTCGTGGTGGTCCAAGGCGTTTGCGAATTTCCTTGAAATGCGGCGCATAGCCGCTATCCCCAGCAAAATAGCAATGATCCTTGCCATTCAATAAGGAAAAACCGCCCCATAATGCGCAGTTCTGGTCACGCATTCCACGTCCTGAAGCGTGCTGTGCTGGCGAATAGACAATCTGGATATCTTCAAAAAATGCATTTTCCCACCAGTCCATTTCAATGACATTATAGTCTTTAGGCAGGTACCAGCCATTACCAAGGCCGGTATAGATCGGCATTTGATAGGTCTGATGCAGCCAGGCCAAGGTCGCCAGATCCATATGATCATAATGGTTATGGCTGAGCAATACGGCATCAATATGCGGCAGCTCATCCAGGGCAATGCCAGCAGGAATGACGCGCTGTGGCCCTCGGGATGCAGAAGGACTGGCATATTCACACCAGACCGGATCAGTCAGAAAATTATACGGCCCGAGCTGGATCAGAGCGGTAGCATGCCCAATAAACCAGATTTGCCAGTCATCTAAAGTGGCTTCCGGCCGATTTTGTGGTAAAGCACGCGGACGTGAAAAAAACTCGGCACGTTCCTGTTCCAGATTTACTTCCCAAGTTCTGGATTTTCTGGTGAATAACCATTTATACAAGTCAAAGCGACTCTGCTCGAGCGAATGATGCTCCAGATTCTTAAACCGCTCACCATCAAAATGATCGGAATGTAGATAATCAAATACCGGCTTGGACCAGAGATGTTTCCAACTGGACTCAGTCTCAAGCTGAAATTTTTTAGTCTTGAAAAGATCTTGCATAAATATCCACTATTTATTATTTGTTATATGCAAGACAGCATCCACCTGGAATTTTCAAACGGAGCATCTCTTTAAATCGCATACAAACTTATATACTTCGGTATTTCAGCATAGTATGAAATACGTGCCTAAGATTCATTTATGTTTTTGTTATTTTTAGCAAAACATCGAGCCCATGGAAAGACTAAAACCGATGAAAAGCTTCTAAAAAAATGAATACTCGAGATCAAGTTTGTGTCCATTCTTCTTTCTAAAAAGACAGGAGAATGATCGATATTCATCCGACAATTCTCACTCCATACCTGACTGTACATGATTTCATGACCTAAATTTTTATTCCGTATTCATGTAATCACGCTTGATGCCCTCCTGACTATCCGACGAAAGTTATCTGCTGAAATCTTCACTTCCTCAAATACGACCTTGGGTCCGTTCCAGCCATACCGCTTTGGTTTGAGGTTTCACAAACAGAGTAATAATTTCAGGGTGTAGCTGTTTGATCTGCGCTTCAATCCGGTTGACGCAAGCTTCGATTTCATCAGAAGTAAGATCATCTTTAAATTCCAGACTTAAGGAGGCAATCACCTGATGCGCGCCCATCTGCTCGGTGAGTACACCATTGGCGCTATAGACCGCAGCATCCTGCTGAGCAATGTTAAGTACATTTTCACGCAGTCTAGGATCTGCTGTTTCACCCAGTAATAGGCCTTTGGTTTCACGTGCCAGCAACCAGGCCGATACCGCCAGCACAACACCAATCAGAATTGAAGCTGCGCCATCCAGCTCAGGAATATTCAGTTGATGTGCCAGGAAGATACCGGTCAAGGCAATAAACAGACCGATCAATGCAGCTGTATCTTCAAATAACACGGTAAAGGTTGTTGGGTCTTTGCTGCGTCTAAAGGCTTCAAAATAGCCCATTTTCCCTTTCATTTTTCGGAATGTTTTCAATGCGACAAACCATGAAAAACCTTCACATAGAATGGCAATACCGAGCACCACGTAGTTGATCATCGGATCCTGCATTTCTTCAGGATGAATAATGTGCTGGATGCCCTGATAGATCGACACAATGGCACCTAGAGCAAAGACCATCAAGGCCACGATAAAGGCCCAGAAGTACAGTTCACGTCCATAGCCGAAAGGATGCAAGGCATCAGGGCGCTGCTCAGCCTTTTTCATACCGTGCAGCAGCAGAATTTCATTCAGGGTATCCACTACCGAGTGAATCGCCTCACTCAGCATGGCAGAACTGTTGGTGATATAGGCTGCGACAAATTTCACCAGCGCGATTGCCAGATTACCAAACAGCGCTGCATATACCACAATTTTATTCGATTCAGACGACATTCAAATTTGTCCTAATTTTTTTCTCAAACAGATGGATCTATTTGATTTTTCATTTTATCTCTTTGCATCTTAATAAACTGCTGCGATAAATTGTTTATTGTTTTGTTGTTCTCATTTTTAATCGGAATCTTCATGCCTGTAATTGTCCATACTTCTGCCGATCGGCATCCTCAGCTCCTAGAATTGTGGGAACAATCCGTCCGTGCTACGCATCATTTCCTAAATGACGCGCAGATCCTAAAGATCCGTCAGCAGATTATTGATCATAATTATTTCACCCACGTGCAATTGTTCCATGTGGAACATCAGCAGCAGATTCTGGGTTTTATGGGCATTGCAGGCAACAAACTGGAAATGCTGTTTGTCTCTCCTGCGGCATTTAGAAAAGGCATAGGCAGCCAGTTATTACAACATGCGCTTGCTCTAGGTGTGACTGAAGTTGATGTGAATGAGCAGAATCCTGATGCGACTGCTTTCTATTTAAAACATGGTTTCGAGATGATCAGCCGTTCAGAAACCGATGCTGAAGGTAATCCCTACCCAATTCTGCATCTAAAACTGCAAAAATAAAAAAGGAAGCCAAAGCTTTTAGGTCTGAATTTAACTTGAACAATCTATTTTAAGATTTAGAAAAATACTGCTCGCGCCATTCTTTCCAGAAGTACATCACGATCCCGAACATCACCACGGCAATTCCGGCAAACGCATGACTGCTGATCACTTCGTTATTCAGGGTTGCACCGAGAATCAGGGCAATGATTGGCGTCATCACATTGCTGAGGGATACGGTGGATGCAGCCAGACGGCGAATCAGCCAGAAGTAACAGAGCATCGCCACAATCGAAGACAGGATCATGGTAAAACCAAAGCCGAACAGCGCCTGCATACTTGGCATTTGTGTTGGGAAAGATTGCCAGATAAATGGAATGATTAGCAATGATCCCAATGAGGAAACAATCAAAGAACCGGTGGCTTGGGACATCGGTTTTAATGGCGCATTGATCTGCTTCACCCAGAAAATCGAGCTGATATAAGACACCATGCTAATCAGCATCAGGACCACGCCCCACGGATTCACCTTACTATCTGCTGACTCCGCAAAGACAAAACTTAAACCACCGACGGCAACTGCCATACCGAGCCATTGCAGCCAGATCAGACGATTGGTTTTCAGGATGACATGCCCGATCAGACCTGCAACCAGTGGTGAGAAACCGAAAATTAAGGCCATTAAGCCAGAGGTCAAATAATTCGCAGCCAGGTAGATAAATAACTGCGCGCCGATCAAGTTCAGGCTACCTGCTACATAGCTCATCATGGAGGTTCGATCGAATGGCAAAGGATTACGCATGGCAGACAAGATCGCCAGCGCCAGCAGAGAAGCGCCGAAATAACGGATGATCAGCACCCACATCGGGTGCACTTCCTGCACGCTCCAGACAATCGCCAGTGGCGTTGCTGCCCAGATCAGCACCAGCAAGGCATAAATACTTGCCGTCACCAGCATGGGAGATGAATTTGAATTCATAAAAGACTCAATTAAATTTTTTTAGAAAGAATTGAACTAACTTCTCGTTCAAATCCACAATCGACAATACTGATGGTGGCAGGGATGCCGCTCGAGCTTTTGGGATACAGGGAAGTAGCCTCAAATGCTCAAAAGATTTTTGTTACCTTGCGCCATATATGGCTCATCTTTTAAAAGTAAAAGCACCTACTCTATAACTTATATAAGTAGAATCAAAATTGGAGGTCATGATAACTGCTCATCACAATCAAGTCCCTACATCTTTCAATATTTTTTAATACTCATAAAAAAGCAGACCCAAGTTGCCCAAGGTCTGCCCTTTTGTAAACTTATCAATAAAACAAAGTTATTTCACAAGTTTACGAAGATCCTGGCTGAGATCTAAATATTTGTCTGCTTCAAACGCTGCATTCTTGCTGATCAGCTTTTTCAGGTGACGCATTTCTTTTGCCGCATTCACCGTAATACCGCCAACAATAACGCCATCAGTCACACCAAACATCACGAATGATGATTCAGCGCGAAGCTCTGGATTGATTTCACCGCGAACTTGCCATTCAGCAGCAGCCATGTCACCCACGAACTGGTAGTTGATGTCCAACTGATCTGTCCAGAACCATGCTGGATTTGGAGTCGGATGCTCAACGCCCATCACATGGCGCGCAAAGATGCCTGCTTGAAGGTTGGCATTTTCCCAGGTTTCTACACGACGGTGGTTACCGCAGTTACGAAGTTGAGTTGCCACATCACCCGCTGCATAAATGTCTGCATTTGAAGTCTGGCAGTTTTCATTTACTTTAATCGCGAAATCAACATCCAGGCCAGCTTCTACAGCCAATTGTGCATTTGGCACGATACCAATACCATAAACTACAGCATCAGCATGAAGCTCTTCACCACCCTCAAGAGTAATAACCACTTCTTCACCGTCAAGTTTGCAGTCTGCAATCTTGGTTTCCAGACGAACGTCGATCCCTGCCAAACGTTGTTGTTCAAGCAGGAATTCGCTCAGGATACGAGGTGAACAGCGACCCATCACCATAGGACCCATTTCGATCACAGTTACCTGACACTCTTTGAAACGTGCTGAAGAAGCCAGTTCCAGACCGATCACGCCACCACCAATCAGGACAATACGACGGCCTGATTGCAATACTGGAACCAGTGCTTGTGAATCTTCTAGGTTACGTAGCGTATAAACATGTTTACCCAACGCATCGAAGTTCGGCAGACGACGAGCTGCGCCGCCTGTAGCAAGCAACAGTTTGTCATAAGCAACAACGTCACCATTTTGAAGTTCAACCGTTTTCGCTTCAGCGTTGATTTTTTTCACGCCATTGCCACGAATGGTTTCTACACCAAGTTCCGCCAGTTTTTCTTCTGACAGGATTTCAATCTTGGTTTCTTCAGGTTTTAGAATCACATCTTTAGACAGTGGTGGACGCTCATAAGGAAGATGCGTTTCATCACCGATCAGAATGATTTTACCTTCGTATTTGTTGCCACGAAGTTCTAAAATCGCGCTTGCACCTGCCTGGCCAGCACCTACAATTACGATGGTTTCGATGTTGCTCATGTCATTAACCTTTTAACTCTGCAGATACGATGCCGAAGCCCGCAATCCATTCACTGATTTCTTCATAACAGTGCGTTGTCATTTCGTACTCGCCCATTTCGCTTAAAGCAGCAAATGCCGCCATCCACGAACGGACTTCCTGACCACCACGGCCACCATCACGGCGGATTTCAGCTTCAGTCATGGCTTCTAGTGCAGCGAAATCAGCATTCTTGAATTTTTCAAGCAATGCGATATCCCATTCAGCATTCAGAGGAACTGCAACAGAGGTGTCGCCCGCTGCCAGTTTTTGTCCCACTGCAATGATTTTTGACTGACGCGCGTTACGTGCTTCAGGTGTCGGGTTACGACCTGCAATCAGGAACTCTTCCACTTCTGGTGGTACAGAACCCATTTGCGGAGTTGGTGGATCGTGTGACAGACCACCTGTACCTAGGACAAGTACACGCTCATTTTCAAGGTTCAGAGATTTGATGAACTGACCTACAGCACGGCCTAAAGCGATGGTACGCTTCGTAGTTGGCATCGGTGCTGCAGCGCCATTAATGAAAATTGGAATCGTTGGATAACGATCAAGTTTGCCGTCGCACAGGAAGTGCAATGGCTGAGTCACACCATGGTCAGCTTGCATACGGTAAGAATACGCAACGTCCACGCCCTCATCGAGTACACGACGCACTAAGCCCAGTGCTTTGTCTTCTGGTACATCAATGTGTGCATTGTCTTTACCATAGTCCCAGTCACCTGCAGCAGTCGCGCGAATGCCCACACAGAAGCTCGGCATCAGGTCATAGAAGAAACCATTGAAATGGTCAGGACCAAAGGTAATGATCAGGGTTGGGTCGTAAGCTTTTACTTCAGCAGACAGTTTTTCAAACGCTTCACGAACAGCCTGTTCTTTGCGTTTTTCCTGCGGTGAAGCAAATTCCATTAAAGGACTGTGCGATGCACAAATAAGTTTAACGGCCATGAGAGACTCCTTAAAAGGAAGGCAGCCTTAGAACAGGCTGCCGAAAAGTCCATTTCAGACTAGATTTTTATTCGTCAAAGAAACCGGCACGTGGCTGACGTAGACCACGAATACCCAGACCGCATTCTGCATTGATCAGAACACCAGTCAAAGGACGGTTATTTTGACGAGATGCCAAGAGCACATATGAACCTGTCATATCTTCCGGCTCAGGTAAGAAATTCAGTGGCATGCCACGTGCGATTTTCTCAGGATCACGTGCATCGAGCAGGCCAAGATTTTCCTGACCCAAAGATGCAGCACCTTTGATGTTCACATTCATACCTGATGGCGCAACGGCATTAACTCGGACTTTAGGCGCTAGTTCGTAAGCCAGTTCTTTCATAATGCCTACACCGGCATGTTTCGATGCTGTGTAAACTGGACCGCCACCTGCAGAATAAAGTGCAGAATTTGACAGTGTAAAAATGATCGAACCTTCAGATTTCACGAGCTCATCAAGTGCAGCTTTCGCACCCAAGATCAGAGATTTGGTATTAATCCCCATAATCTCATCAAAGGCTTTTTCCAGCTGCTCACCTGAAGTATTGACGATATCTGCATAGTGATCCCAGATACCGGCATTACCCACGAAACAGTCGAGTTTACCGTAACGTTCTACAGTTGCTTTAACAGCGCGGACGTTGTCTTCATAGCTGGCCACATCACCTGCGATTGCCAGCACGCGGTCACCAAAATGTGCATTCAGTGCATCGACTTTAGACTGTGAACGTTGAAGAACGGCCACTTGTGCACCCTCTTCCAGGAAACGTTCTACCAGTGCCCAACCGAGACCTGAACCACCACCAGTGATCAGTGCAACTTCGCCTTGTAGCCAACCCATGATTACTCTCCTGCCATCTCTACGTATAACGCACCATCTTCAAGTACAACCGGGAATGTTTGAATTGGGTCAGTTGCTGGTAAGCAAAGTGCCTGACCTGTTTTCAAACAGAAACGAGCTGCATGAAGTGGACATTCCACTGTACCGTCGTCTTCAAGGTAGCCTTCAGACATAGAAGCATTACCGTGTGAACAGCGGTCGTTCATTGCGAAGAATTCGCCACCGTTGTTGAATACTGCAAGCGCTTCGATACCGTTTACGCCGCAATCCACTTTTAACGCTTCGCCTTCGTCTAATTCGTCAACTTGGCAAACAAAAATCTTATTCATTAGAAGAACACACTCAGGTTATGTGAGTTATAGGTAACTTGGTCAAGCGTGATCTTACGGTTGAAGATCTGGAAGCCCAGGCCGCCTTCAACTTTGCGGATCTTGTCATGACGTTTACCACAGTAAATCGTAACGTCTTTCTCTTTCTGGGTACGGTACAGTAGGTATGTCACGTACACATCGTATTCGCCTTCAACTTCAGTCGGCTCAACAATCACGTTGCTCACCATGTGAGTGGTACGTGATGGAGGCTCTTCAGCCCAAGCCATACCAGTTTCCAGACGTGCAACACGACGTTCCAGAAGATCTTTCGTATCGTTGAATACCCAGGTAGTAGGTGGTTCAACTGAACGACGACGGTCACGCGTTTGAGCGTTTGGTGTAGTACGTAGCGTGTAAGAAATATCTTCAGCTAGCATGTCTAACCACTCGCGGAATTTCCAGTCATCAAGAAGCTTGGCTTCTTGATACAGGAACTGACTAATTTGGTGATGAAGTTCTAAACTGATTTGACTCATTTCATAAGCTCCTTCTCATATTCGTCAGCCGCAGCTTCAACGTCTTCCCATTTTTCATGAATCAATAAATCTGCCCAACGGCGGTACATACCACGTGCTGCAGTTTCAGAGAAAATATAGTTAGTGATACCCGGGATACCATCTTCACGTACTTTCTCGTTACCTTTACCCATTTCCATAATGAGTTTGTTTTGACGCGCTTTGTAACCACGTAAAACTTTTTGGATTTCGATCCAGTTTTCAGAGTCATCTTGCTCTAGGAAACCAGCAGGACCGAAGGCACGAGTTGCAGAACGTTCAAATGCTGCTTGTACATCTTCTGGCGCGTCCGCATCACAGATACAGAATGCCCAAACTTCAGTTTTGTTTGGACCACGTGGGTGCCATACACGAAGAGTCGCAGTACCGTTCAACCAAGACAATGTAGGGAACATGGTGTTGTGACCTGCAAGACGCAGCGCACGAGTTTCACCTAGGCGTTCTTTCACTTCTTCGTAAGTTTCGCGGAAGTAGTTTGCTACTTCACCATCAACCCATACGTTTGCATCTGGTTTCTCTGTGAAGAAGAAGCCTGAACCGTGACCACGTGAACCGTATTGGATCGCGTCTTTCGCAGTTTCCCAAACTGGACGAGCAGTTTGTGCAGCACCTAATTTCTTAGAAGATTCGTCGTCTGGTTTCGCACCAAGCACCTGAATTGCAGATGCGTGAGAGAACAATGCGTGGTATTGGTCAGATGCGAACTGTTCAGCTGCAAATTTCCAGTTACACTCGATTTCCCATTTGTGTACACCACCCACAATCACAGTACCGCCTTCACGACGATCGACAACACCGTCCAGGTACCAAGCGATATCGCCCATGTATTCTTCTAGATCTGGAGTCGTTTCATCCCAGCATCCGAAGATCAGGCCTTTGTATGATTTAACACGGTTAACTTCTACCAGACCCCATTGCTCTTTACATGCACCATGTGGGTAAGCACGATCTTCAAGCGGGATGTCTTTTAGAGAACCATCAATACCATATGACCAGCCGTGGTATGGGCAAGTAAACGCACGTGTATTACCACAGTCTGCGAAGCTTACGCGCATAGAACGGTGACGGCATTGGTTTAAGAATGCTTTGATTGAGCCATCTTTTTGGCGTGCCACGATGATTGGATCTTCACCCATGTAGGTATTGAAGAAATCGCCAGCCTTAGGAATTTGGCTTTCATGGCAAAGGAATAACCATGTACGACCGAAGACACGTTCAAGTTCTAATTCGTAAATGTCAGGATCTGTATAGATAGATGGCGTGATACGTCCATTTTGTGCATCGACTAAAGCGTCGATTTCGCGCACATCAATTTTTCCACTCATGAAAAGCTCTCCTGTGACCAGTTATGGCACAAAGTAATAGACTCAACTTTTCAACGATGATGGATTTTAGGGCGGTTTTGGGGAAATATTTTTTTTGTTTCAATTAATAGTTTTAAGCAATTATTCTAGGCGTGTATTTTTATATTAAAACACTAATCAATCCCTCCAAAGCATTTACTTTCTAAATGACAAAATAATCTTCACGACATAGTTGTTTATAGATTATACTCTTCTGAAATTATAGTAAGACATTTTTTGGATTACTCGACGGGCTGATGATATGGAATTACGACACCTCCGCTACTTCATTACTGTGGCTGAAGAACTCAACTTCAGTAAGGCAGCACTCAAACTTTACACGGCTCAGCCATCACTTAGTCAGCAAATCAAAGATTTAGAAGAAGATGTCGGTGTCAAACTGCTACACCGTACCAAGCGTAAAGTCGAACTGACCGAAGAAGGTGCTGTATTCCTAGAACAGGCCCGCCTGACGCTGGCACAAGCTGATAAGGCGATTGCCATGGCCCGTCAGGTCTCACAAGCCAAGCAGCAGATGCTACGCATCGGTTTCGTCCCTGTCGCGGAAATGAAAATCTTCCCGTATATCCTGCCGAATCTGCGCGTGCAAAACCCTGATTTAAAAATTGAATTGCTCAGTCTGAACAATAATGAGCAAATGCGATTATTGAAGAAAGGTGAACTGGATCTGACCTTTACCCGTCACAATTTCCATAGTGATGAAATTGAAAGCCAGTTTGTGATTCGTGAGCCATTGATCTTCATTTTGCCGAAGGATCATCCTTTAGCGAAATACGACCGTATTCCAGTTAAATTACTGAATGGTATAGATTTTATTATTCCATCTGCAGAACAGTCACAGACCCTGCACAATACGATTATGGAATTTGCCAAGACCAATGGCATTGAGCTTAATATTGTGCAAAAGGCGGATAATATCCTGTTCAATATCAACTCGATTGGAATGGGCTTGGGCTGTGCCATCCTGCCAGGCTATATCGCGCCATTGACCATGAACAATACCGTGATCCGCCCGCTGGATGTAGAACTTCCCTTTTTAGATCTTTATGTTAGCTATCGCAAGGATAGTAATTCAGTCGCAGTGAAGAAGTTCCTGGAACTCCTGACTCGCGTATTCTACCTAGACATTAACCGCGACGAACCACATTAATTTTCTATTTTTATAGCAGCACACGTAATTTCCTCTGAGAATACGTGTGCTTTTTTGTTTTTATTTTTTCTAATCAAAATTTCATTTTATATTCATTTTTCCTATGACAGACCACATCTAGCTTGGCTTCCAACATCTCCGACCATGGCTTATTAGGTTTAATTTTTGCTCAAATTAGGCTTCTTTTACAACTTAAGTCTAATAAGAAGTCTAAGGCCCATTTTAATTTTTGAAATTCTGATTAATAGCTAAAAAGCATTAAAAATGTTTAAAAAATTCACTGAATGAAATGGTGTTCATTTGGCAGCTGTAAATTAAATATTTTAGAAAGAAAAAAGGATGACCGAAGCCATCCTTTTTTAAACTGAGTACGACTTATTTTACGCCGTGTACAGCCAGGTAATTTTTGATCACAGTGTTGAACTCATCTGATTTTTCAACTTGAGACCAGTGACCACATTGACTGAAGATGTGTGCATCAGCATTTGGCACGATGTTCAGGATGTCCCAAGTACGAGAAACCGGAATGACAACGTCTTGAGTACCATGAATCAATAATACAGGTACAGTGATGTCTTTCATTTTTTCGAAGTCTAACGGGAATTCGAAACGGTCACGGTCACGTGCGCCCACTACATCCATCAAACGATTTGATGCATAGTCATTTGCAGCAGAAGCAAAACGTACTTTCACCAGTTCGTCAGTGATCAGATCTTTGTTCACGACAAACATAGAAAGTGTTTTCTTAATACCTTCTTCAGTCAGTACAGGGTTTGCATGCGCTTTAAGTGCAGCAGTCTGTTTTGCACCGCCAGTACCCATAGACACGATACCTAGAACACGTTCAGGATAATCAAGTGCCATCTGGAATGCCAACCAGCCACCCAGAGAGTTACCCACTAACCAGGTTTTTTCGATACCTAAAGCGTCTAAAGTACGTACAGCGTGATCGACCCATGCACGGATACCATAAGCAGTACCTGGTGCAACCACAGTTTGACCATAACCAATGGTATCGATTGCGATACAACGTGCTTGTTCACCAATTGAAGGTAGGTTTAACCACCAGTTTGCAGCAGCAGATACACCCGTACCTGAACCGTGCAGGAACAGAATAGGCGTACCTTCACCAATTTCATGGTAGTGAGTCAACTCACCTTCTGCAGTTTCAATCCATTTGTCTTCTAAGCCGAAGAAAGGATCTGTTTTATAATCAGGGATTTGAACAGTGCTCATCATGATTCCTCTTACAGTTTCTTGCTTGCGTGTTCCTCGATGACGAGAATTCGACGTCAAGTTGACTCATTAAAAATGATCTTTTTACCGTCTTATATTAACCGCTCTACTGTCTTCAACTGATATAAAATTACGATTGCATACTACAAAAAATATATTATTTAAGTATTTGTTTTAATTAATTATTTTAAATTTAAAACCCTGTTTAATTTAAGGCTTTGATTAAGTTCTTAACTCAAAAAAAAGCAGTCAGAATACTGACTGCCCTTAAAATGCGCTTAACTTAGAATTTATGGGTATAAGTCGTCGCTACGCGGTATTCTTGAAGATCTGGTTTAGTAGGATTAGCAAAATTCACATCGATATACATCGCTTGAATGCCTAATCCTTTTAACTTACCCTCTGGAACAGTGTAATTCGCAATCAGATTTAACTCATCAGTATTAAAGTTTTGATCACCTGATTGAGCATCATAACCTTTGAAATAAACCGCAGTTGCGTTTAATCCTTTGGCACCCATTTCAGAGAAGTCATAGCCATAAGAAACATTCCATGACTTTTCTTCTGGTGCAGTAAAGGTTGCAACGCCCCAGTTCACCAGATAAGGCTGCGGCACCCAGCCACCGAGTGTTGGAAATGCAGTATCACCAAACATTTGCTGATAACCCAGACCTACGGTATGCGCACCATGATTAACTTTTGCCCCTACTGACAATGCCTGATTATCAATATCACCATACAGCTTGTCACCTGAATCTGAGTTATCAAAATAACGCACATGGCTATCTAATTTGGTTTTTTCGCCTAGCGCAGTTTTGTAATTCACACCCAAGTAATGCTGTTTGTAGATGTCTTGAACATCTGCATACCAGTAGCTACCATCAATTTCAGGCGTGAACTGGTGATCTACACCGGCAATCCACATACCATCAGATTCAGGACCTAAGTCATAATGACCTTGTGTACCATCAGGTAAAGTTCTACCTGGAGAAAATAAAGCTAAATCACGGAACTGATTGTCGTAACGGTTATTAATTTTATCAATATAAGCCAAAGTCAGTTTGGTATCTTTAATCTCTTTAGATTCTAACCATGCACCGCTATAAGTAGTGATGAGCTGACGGGATGGATCAAATACCAGCACTGGAGATACAGGCAATAACTCACCCACTTTCAGCTCAGTCTCAGAAACTTTAGCTTTTAAGGTTGCGCCAACTTTACCAAAATGATCTTTAGATTCTTTACCATCGTGAGGCAACACCCAATCCGGATTTTGATCACGGCCTTTGAGTTTAACTGCATGTTGAACCAGAACATCTGCACCAACCTGCACCCCACCACCAATATCGTGATAGCCTGACTTCGCATCCAAAGTCACACCTTGTGACCAAGAACCCCAATTACGTGAAGAAAAATCATCTTGATACTGACGATCTAGATAAAAGTTTTTAAATTTAAGCTGGACATTACTATCGTCAATAAAATCTGCATTCGCTGCAGTTGTTCCTAAACTTGCTGTTGCAGCAAGCATTGCTATCCATAAGTTTTGACGACGCATGGCTTATTCCTAGTAATCAAATTAAGCTATGCCGCTATCATGCTCAACTCTAGTTTTTTTAAAAATCCGACTACAGTATTAAAATTTTTCTATTAATCTCTATAGATAGAATAAGTATGCTGAAATTTGAAAAAGACTTATATTTATAAACAATTAACTAAAATAAAAAATTAACCAGATAATCAATATAAATCCATGTTTTCTCTTATATAAACAGCCATTATTTTTTTATAATTTAAAAATAAATTTTTATTTATCGTTTTTATGTTTAAGGAAATGTGTTTGATTATTTTCTTAAAATAAATAGTAATAATTAAAATATCTTATTCTATCGTTTTAATATCTTATTCATTTTATTCAAATAAATAAAAAAGCGCCCTTTCGGACGCTTTTTTTAAAATTTAGCTTTTAACTATTAAGCTTGAAGCTCTTTCGCTTTAGACATAGTCAATGCCAAATCTTCAATCATATCTTCCTGACCACCAACGGTACCACGACGACCTAGCTCAAGCAGAATTTCACGAGCAGATACGCCATATTTTGCTTCAGCACGTTTAGCGAACAATAGGAATGAAGAGTAAACACCTGCATAACCCAGAGTTGCAGCATCACGGTCAGCACGGATCTGATGAGTCATCATTGGAATGATCAGATCTTCTGCAACGTCTTGTACTTTAAACAGGTCAACACCAGTTTCCATTTGCATACGGTTTGCAACCGCAACAAACAGTTCAAGTGGAGTATTACCCGCACCAGCACCCAGACCGGCAGATGCCAAGTCAACACGTGTTGCACCGGCTTGTACAGCAGAAACAGAGTTAGCAACACCCATACCTAAGTTATGGTGACCGTGGAAACCGATTTCGATATCTGAACCCAAGTTAGCACGTAAGATACCTACACGGTCAGTCACGTCTTGCGGAAGCATATAACCAGCAGAGTCAGTCACATAGATACAGTTAGCACCGTATGACACCATTTTTTGTGCTTCTTCAAGTAATTTTTCAGGTGTTGCCATGTGAGCCATCATCAGGAAGCCCACAGTGTCCATACCCAGTTTACGAGCAGCAGTAATGTGCTGTTCAGAAACGTCTGCTTCAGTAGAGTGAGTCGCTACACGAATAGTTGCTACACCTACATCATGTGCCATTTTCAGGTGATCAACCGTACCGATACCAGGAAGTAAAAGTGCAGATACTTTCGCTTGTTTCAGGTTTGGAATCACCGCTTTCAGGTATTCTTCATCAGTTGCAGCTGCGAAACCGTAGTTCACAGAGTTACCGCCAAGGCCGTCACCGTGTGTTACTTCAATCAGCGGTACACCTGCATCATCCAGCGCAGTTGCAATCGCAACCATTTGCTCAGGTGTAGTTTGATGGCGCATGGGATGCATACCATCACGTAAAGTCATATCATTAATAATAATCTTAGACATGAAGGTGCTCCTTAAGCTTCAACTGCATTTAAAACACGTTCTGCAAACATCTCTGCGGTACGTGCAGCTGCTGCAGTCATAATGTCGAGGTTACCTGCATATTTCGGCAGGAAGTCACCCAGACCTTCAACTTCAAGGAAGATCGATACGCGGTTGCCATCAAATACTGGACCATTGACCAGTTTGTAACCTGGTACGTATTTTTGAACCTCGAGGATCATCGCATGTACAGATTCAGTGATCGCTGCCTGATCTGGCTCACCTTCTACTAGACAGTGAACAGTATCACGCATCATCAGTGGTGGCTCAGCCGGGTTAATGATGATGATCGCTTTACCTTGTTTCGCACCACCGACTTTCTCAATTGCACCAGCAGTCGTACGCGTGAATTCGTCGATGTTTTTACGTGTACCAGGACCAACTGATTTAGTAGATACAGTCGCAATGATTTCGCCATAGTTCACAGGCTGAACGCGAGAAATCGCTGCAACCATAGGAATCGTTGCCTGACCGCCACAAGTTACCATATTGACGTTTGGCACTTCACCTTGTTCAAGCAATGCTTCAAGGTTGACAGGTGGTACGCAGTAAGGACCAATTGCAGCTGGTGTTAAGTCAATCATTAACACGCCAAGCTCGTTCAGCTTACGGCTGTTTTCAGCATGTACATAAGCAGAAGTTGCATCGAAGGCGATTTTGATGTCATCTTCAACTACGTGAGGCAGCAAACCGTCTACGCCTTCAGCAGTGGTTTTTAAACCCATTTTTGCTGCACGTGCTAGACCTTCAGAAGTTGGGTCAATCCCCACCATCCATACTGGTTCTAACCATTCGCTGCGTTGCAGTTTATAAAGCAAATCAGTACCAATATTACCTGGACCGATCAATGCACATTTAATCTTTTTCATGAATGTACTCTCTTGTATTCCCTTATTCAGCAGCAAAAGCAGCTGTTACTGAACCAAAGCCTTCAATTTCAACTTTGAATTCGTCGCCAGGCTGAGCCACGACCATTGGACCTAAAGCACCAGTCAAAATAATGTCGCCTTTTAGCAATGGACGGCCACGGCGTACCATTTCATCTGCCAGCCACACAGCAGCATTTAACGGGTTTGCCAGACATGCTTTACCCACGCCTTGAGAAACCACTTCGTCGCCACGTGTCATGACCATCTTGCAGTTCACAAGATCAAGGTTTTCCAGTTTGACAGGCTTAGAGCCCAGAACGAATGCAGCAGAAGATGCGTTATCAGCTACGGTATCAATCAGGCTGATTTTCCAGTTTTCGATACGGCTATCGACCACTTCTACAGCAGGAAGTGCATAGTCAGTTGCACTAATGATGTCTGCATACGTATGTTTTGCTTTAGTCAGATCTTCTTTGATGACCAATGCGATTTCAGCTTCAACTTTCGGTTGAATCAGCAAACCTGCAGGGATTGCTTCACCATCGCCATAGGCCATGTCGGCAAACAACATACCGAAGTCAGGCTGATCTACGCCAAGCTGTGCTTGAACCACTTTCGATGTCAAACCAATTTTACGACCTACCAGACGGCGACCTTCCGCCAGAGCACGCTCGGTATTTACTTCCTGAACGGCATAGGCAATATCTACGTCAGCACTTTCACCACCAAGTTCCGGGCGAATCGGTGCGATCGCAGTTTTTGAGAGTTCAGCAGTACGTAATGCTTGTGCAACTGATTCAACAACAGCAGAATTCGACATCAATGTTTCCTTAAACTGCAAAAATGAGGCTTATGCCGAGAACTAAGACAGGCAAAATGTTCTGACCTGATCATTTCGATCATTCCAATAAACAATTGCGCCTAGTACGGGCATATGAATAAACAGTTTTAGGATGGGAAAAATACGACGTGAATGCCAATAGTTATTTTATTTTTTGCAATAGCTATTATCTATAAATTAAATTTATAAAAATCAATTAAAAACATAGCCTTATAATTATGAATTAAGTTGTATCCAACTAAATAACTCAACAATCATGACAGAACAAAACCACTGTAATCACAACTTTAGACTAAAAGATAAGACCAGTTGTTCAAATCTACAGCATTGATCCGCATCTTCTATTTCAGAAAATGCCGGATCTTGAAGAATGACTAAGATACTGAATTAAATGGCTTCTTTCCATTGGACTTTAGCCAATAAAAAGTCATGCAAACTGCTGACATCCTTTACAATCGACAGTGGATTAAACTGTGCCAAAGTTTCCGGTGTATGTACGCCATAAGTCACACCTACACTTGGCATGGCAATGTTCATCGCCATTTCCAGATCATAAGAAGTGTCACCGACCATAATCGCTTCATGCGCACTAATACCAGTTTCAGTCAGAATTTCAGCCAGCATTAAAGGATCTGGTTTAGAACGGGTTTCACTGGCAGCACGAGTGGCATGGAATAGTTCCAGACTATTCGTTTGTTTTAGTACCCGGTCTAAACCTTTACGGCTTTTACCTGTTGCCACCGCTAGCTTAATCCCTTCATCTTTTAAGCTATACAGCATCTCAGCTACGCCCTCAAACCAGGCATCTTCAACAGAATTCGCCACATAGTGTTCTGAATAGGCCTGCAAAATATCCGCATGTAATTCTGGCACACTTGGGAATAGCCGTTGTGCGACTTCTGGCAAACCCAGCCCGATAATGCTTTTCGCATCTGCATCAGTCAGCGGTTGCTGAAACTGTTGCGCAGCAAACTGTAAACTCGACACGATCTGACCCACTGAATCAAATAAAGTGCCATCCCAATCAAAAATGACCAGTTTTATAGGTGAATTCATATAAGGTTCCTAGTATTTGATTCAGTACTAATCCACCCCGACCCTCCTTTTTCAAAGGAGGGAGAGTTTTATCACAAAATAACTTTTATTGTGATATCACAACAGCTATTGGCTATCCAATGGCGACATGGATGTCGCCGTTGATCTGTGGCATAGGGACATGCCATCAGATCAACAGAAGGGGTTTTGTTACTTTTGCCCCCGTCAAAAGTGAAACACTGCCTACGCGATAAAATTTGAATTTATAACTACAAAACTCGGCTGTGCTTTACTTTTACCTCACCTCAGCCCTCTCCTAAAAGGAGAGGGAGATTCATTACTAAATAAATGAAGGAGTAAACCTAATTAGCAATAAAATTTACTACACCTAACTCATGAATAAAGTTATTTAAATAACGTTCCCTCTCCTGAACGAGTTTAAAGCACTGCTTTAAACGATGTGCAAGAAAGGAGACTTGCGTAGCAATGCTACTCAGCGAGAGGATTAACTTAAAAGCTAAAAATTACTCGTCATCTTCCGTAGGTATTACCACCTTATCCGCCTTTTGCGCACGAAGCTGAGCTACAAGACTCTGCATATCTTCAGGCAAAGGCGCTTCAATCGTCGGATAACCCGGAATTTCTAAGCGCATCGCATGCAGACATAAACGACGTGGTTTTGGTCCACGATATTCAGTCTCGTGACCATATTTCTCATCACCCACTAACGGATGACCAATGCTGAGACCATGTACACGAATCTGATGGGTACGACCAGACAGTGGAGAAGCATACACCAGTGTCGCATGCATAAAACGCTCTGCCACATTCCACTGGGTTTTAGACTCTTTGCCTTCTTTAGAGACACGGACACGGCGCTCACCATTAGAAAGTTCATAACGATGCAAAGGTGCATCAATGAGTTGCTTATCCAGCGTTACCTGTCCTTTCACGACAGCGGCATAAGTTTTTTTAATCTTATGTTCACGTAATAAATCTTGTAGTGTTTTTAAGGTACTACGCTTTTTCGAGATCATCACCAGACCCGATGTGTCACGGTCAATACGGTGAATCAATTCCAGGTATTTTTTACCTGTTGCAGCACGTAGGCCTTCAATCAGGCCATACGCCACACCGCTACCGCCATGCACAGCAATACCCGATGGTTTATTGACAACCATCAAGCCTTCATCTTCATATACCACACGTGACAGAAGACCTTGAGCCACCTTGTCCGAAATCGGCGCTTCTGATTCATCTTTTTGTTCATAACGAATAGGTGCCACACGAATCTGGTCGCCAATCGCCAGTTTGGTTTCGGCCTTAATGCGTTTTTTATTGACACGAACCTGTCCTTCACGAATCAGACGATAAATCCGACTTTTAGGCACCCCTTTCAGACGACTGAACAAGAAATTATCGATTCGCTGTCCATCTTGATGTTCATCCACTTCAAACCAAGTGACGCTTTGCCATTGTTGTGTAGAATTCATACAGTTACTATGACCCAAAAATTACTAAAATTGATTAAAAACTGATCACTTAGGTTATGCTTTACACAAGAAACATAAGCTTAGCCCATAGGCAGATGATGCAAGGTTTGATATAGTCAGCGCACGGAAACCATCGTTTGTGAGTAAAAGTTGAAGCATTTCAGATTTCTCTGAACTTGATTATTCAATTAAAGACTCACATGATACGGGAAGGTCCCAAAAGAATTATGCCGACGCCGAAGGCTTATTATATCGGCAAACAAAGCAAACTGTTGCGTTTAATTGTACCTCAGGTACATAAATCAGTTTGTCTGAAAAAATATGTCGCCAACCTAGTTGGTTTTTAAACGTAAACTGATACACATCAGATTAGTCGCACCCTGAAGACGACTTCAGGCTACAGCGTTTGATGCATTGGATCTGCACAGTTTGTAAAGATACGACGACAATTCCGTATCAAGACACTTTCTATAAAGAAGGGATGATCTTCGAGCAATGTGACAGTGAAAGTTACTCACATCTAATGCACCGCTTGTCCGCCAGTGAAACGTTCAGGTGACTTTAATCGTTTAAAGATTGAAGCCGTATTGCCATCATCAATACGTGAATCAAAATACCGAAGCTGATCTATATTCAAGTAGACGCCGGGAATAAAAGACTCAGACCACAATGCCAAGCATTGGAGATCTGGGCCATTGATCCGTGATGTGTGATGTTCGCTACGTGAATAGCGATTTTTTGCTGTGTATCACTATAAGGTGTTACACCCATGAAACGTATGTTGATTAATGCAACACATGCCGAAGAAATTCGCGTTGCACTTGTCACTGGTCAGCGTCTTTACGATTTCGATTTAGAGAATCGTACCCGTGAACAAAAAAAATCTAATATCTATAAAGGTCACGTGACTCGCGTTGAACCTTCTTTAGAAGCTGTATTCGTTGAATACGGCGCAGGTCGCCAAGGCTTCCTGTCTATGCGTGAAATCGCAAACTCTTATTACAAAGCCGATCCTCGCCAAACTTCAAATATCCGTGAACTGATTACTGAAGGTACTGAACTTCTGGTTCAGGTGGAAAAAGAAGAGCGCGGCAATAAAGGCGCTGCTCTCTCAACTTTCATCTCTTTAGCTGGTCGTTATCTGGTTCTGATGCCAAACAACCCGAAAGGTGGCGGTATCAGCCGTCAGATTTCTGGTTCAGTACGTGAAGAACTGAAAGAAATGCTGGCCTCTTTAAATGTGCCACGTGGTATGAGCGTCATTGTTCGTACAGCAGGCATTGGCCGTTCTCAAGAAGAATTACAGCTTGATCTGCAACATTTGCTAGATCTTTGGGCACAAATCCAAAGCACTGCAAATTCAGGTCCATCACCTATGCTGGTCCATCAGGAAGCAGGTGTGGTAACTCGTGCGATCCGTGATTACCTGCGTGACGATGTAGCAGAAATCCTGATTGACTCTGAGCAAGCCTATAACGAAGCCTATAACTTCGTTAAAGCAGTAATGCCGCTTCAGTTAGACAAACTGAAAACTTATACATTGAATGAGCCTTTGTTTGCGCATTTCGGTATCGAAAGCCAGATCCAAACTGCTTATGAACGCGAAGTAAAACTGCCTTCAGGCGGTTCGATCGTGATCGACCAAACTGAAGCTTTAGTTTCAATCGACATCAACTCGGCAAAATCAACTCGTGGTCAGGACGTTGAAGATACAGCGTTAAATACCAACCTTGAAGCCGCTGAAGAAATTGCACGCCAGTTACGTTTACGTGATATCGGTGGTTTAGTTGTCATCGACTTCATCGACATGACCAAAGACCGCAACCAGCGTATGGTAGAAGCGAAACTGCGTGAAGCAACGCAAAGCGACCGTGCACGTATCCAGTTCGGCCAATTGTCTCGTTTCGGCCTGATGGAAATGAGCCGTCAGCGTCTGCGCCCATCGTTAGAAGAAGCGACTGGTTATGTCTGCCCACGCTGTCATGGTACGGGTATGGTACGTGACCTGCGTTCTCTATCCCTTTCAATCATGCGTAAAGTAGAAGAAATCGCGCTACGTGAACGTCATGGTGAAGTTCAGGTTGAAGTACCAGTAGAAATTGCAGCATTCATGCTCAATGAAAAACGTCACAGTCTGGTATATCTGGAACAAACTTCAAATACACGTGTAACTGTACTTCCACATCCACACTTGGAAACACCTCACTACGAAATTTCGTATAACCCTGAAGGTTTCGCACCGACAAGTTACGAGCGTACTGAAGCAACCCGTTCAAGCGAAAAAGAACTGGGTTATGAGTCTTCTGAGTGGCATTTAGAAGAAGAACATACGCATACCGCTGCACCAGCACCTGCTCAGCAGCAAAACAACGGCAAAAACAATAAACGCCGCAATAACCAGAATCAGCAAAACGTACAGCAAGCACCTGCTGCACAACAGGCACCTGCTCAAGTTGCCGCACCTGCTGCCAGCCCATGTGCATGGTTAGAAAACCTGTTTGTACAAAAACAGGCAACTACTGTTGATCAATCTCGCACAGCGAACAATGCTGCTGCTGCTATTGAACAGATGGTGAATGGCGGTGCAGTGAGCCGTGGCCAGTTCGGCCAGGTTGCTCCTGTAACACCAGCAGTATCCGCACAGCCAACAGCTGTTGCAGCACCAGCAACTACCGGCAATGCTTATCTGGCGCCATCGACTGTAGTCCATAAACCAGAGCGTGATCAGTCTGAAAAAGCTGAACGTGAAGAGAAATCACAGCGTCATAACAAGAAAGCACGTAGCAACAAGCACAAAGAGCCACGTGAACAGACGCAGTCTGATAATGCATCACAACATCAGGTGCATGAAGAAGTGGTTCAGGTTTCTCGTCAGGAACAACGTCAGGAAGCGCGTGAAAACAAACGCAACTCTCGCCGTCAGCACCACAATGAGTCTGCACAGCAAAGCGATACTCACGGCAATGAGCAACAGCAAAACGTGCCACGTCGTGACCGTCGCAACCAGCAACGTCCAGAACGTCCAAATCGCCACCGCGATCCAAGTGTTCTGAATGAACAAGCTGCACCTCAAGCACCTGCTGCCGTTGAAGCGCCAGCAGTCAATGAAAAGCAAGTTCGTGTGGAACTGGTCGATGCTCCTCGTAAAGAAGTGATGCCAACAGCAATGGTGGTAAATATTGACGAGGCGAAAAGCGAAATTGTGGCATTGAATGACACTGCTCCAGTCGCAAAACCTGCTGTTGAAGTGACTGCCCCTGCCGATGCTCCTGTAGAAGCACCAGCTGCGGAAGAGTTCCTGGCTGAAGTGACTGCATCTGCTCCTGCAGAGAAAACGCCTGAAGCTCAGTCATCATCAAAACAGCGTGCCAGCAATGACCCACGTCAACGTCGTCGCGACCGTCGTACTGCACAAGGCCAACAGGCGAAAACTCAGCAATTGACACCATCACAGGTGCCAACACTTGGCCAATACACTATTGGTAGCCTGATTCGCCATGTTTATGGTGAAGACTGTTCAGTCCTGATTGAACAGTTCGGTCTGTTACCAACATTTAACCGTGCATTGCAAAAGTTCACGCAGGAATATAATGCGACTTTAGCAACGGTTTCGACCGCGGCCACAGAGAAAAAACCTGTAACTCGCGATGTAGAAGTCAGCAAAGCGCAACCTGAAGCAGAACCTGCACCTGTGCTGGATTTAACTCCGCCTGCACCGGTTTCAGAGAAACGTGTGGCGAATGATCCACGTGAGCGTCGCCGTCTTGCTAAACTGGCTGCCGAGCAAGCGTTACAGCAGGCAAAACAGCAAGCACAAGCTGAAGCAGAATCTACTGCGGTTGAACCTGTTCCAGAAGCAACGGCTCCAGCAGAAGAAGCGAAAGCTGAAAGTGCTGAAGCTACACCTGCTGAAGCTCCGGTAGCTGCAGTAGAAAGTGCTGATACAACTGAAGCGACTCAAACTCCTGAGCCAGCTGCGAAAGCATCTGTAGAAACTGCGAAAGCTGAACAGGCTCCCGCTGAAGAAGTCACTGAAACAACTACAGTTGAAGTAACTCCAGCAGAAAGCGAAGCTACGCCTACCGAAACTCCGGAAGCCGATAAAGCTGAAGAAGCTGTAGCAAAAGCTGAAAAACCGGCTGCCCGCCCACGTCGTCCACGTGGCCGTCCACCGAAAAAAACCAATACTGCAACTGAGTCATAATTCGCCCAATTGCAGTTAACTAAAAAACCTAGTCATTTCGGTGGCTAGGTTTTTTTTTGCTAGATTTTGTCAGAATAGGTTGATTACTCTAGTTTCAACACGCTAAAAGATGGCTATCATCCGTTTATTGCATATAAATTAAACGCATTGGATACGAAAAATAATAGGACGCCCATGACCCAGACGAACCAACCCGATCTTATTGGCATTGCAGATGTCGCAGCCAAAATCCCTGCCTTCATCAGTAAGGTCCCTAATCTGCTGAACGGACTGCGACAGGCTTATTTACGTACTCCCAATACGCCCGCAGGCCTGGGTTTGGCTTTTGAAAAAGCAACGCAGCGTAATCCTGAAGGTATTGCATTACGTTTTGAGGATCAGTCCTATACCTATGCTCACCTAAATGGCTGGGCGAACCAGATCGCACATTTCTACCTTTCTCTCGGTGCACAGAAAGGTGATGTGGTGGCTGTAATGGTCGAGAACCGTCCGGAGTTCATTGCCAGTGTGATTGGTCTGGCCAAGCTAGGCATCACGATTGCGCTGGTGAATACCTCTCAGGTCGGTAAAGTCCTGACACATAGTATTAACCTGGTGAAACCGATTGCAGTCATTGTCGGTGAAGAGTGCCGTGCTGCCGTTGATGAAATCCATCATGATCTTAATATTGCCGCTGACCGTTTCCACTGGTTTGCCGATCAGAACACACAAGAAAATACCGGACAAGCACCTGAAGGGTTTATCAACCTAGCAGAGCAGATTGACCAGTTCCCGAAATTCAATACACCGACTACGCATTCGGTACAAGGCAAAGACGGCCTGTTCTATATCTATACTTCAGGTACTACCGGCTTACCTAAAGCGGTGATCTTTACCAATAGCCGCTGGACACTCGCCTATGGCACCTATGGCCATGTCCTGAACCTGAATAAAGATGACGTGATGTACTGCACCCTGCCGCTTTATCATGCGACAGGTATTGTGGTGTGCTGGTGTGGGGTGATTGCCGGAAGCAGTACTTTTGCCATCCGCCGTAAATTCTCCACCTCTTCCTTCTGGAAAGATGTCAAAAAATTTGATGCTTCAGCGATTGGTTATGTCGGTGAACTTTGCCGCTACCTGATGGATGCCCCACCGTCTGAACTGGAAAAAGGCCATCGTGTCACCAAGATGATTGGTAATGGCATGCGCCCGAATATCTGGGATAAATTCAAATCCCGTTTTGGCATCAAGGAAGTACTGGAACTGTATGCCTCAAGTGAAGGTAATGTCGGTTTCAGCAATGTCTTTAACTTTGACAATACTGTCGGTTTCTCACCAACACCTTATGCCATTATCGAATTTGATAAAGATAAAAATGAGCCTGTGCGTGATGCCAAAGGTCGCTGCAAACGGGTAAAAAAAGGTGAAACCGGTTTATTGATCGGTAAAATTACCCGCCGCTCCCCTTTCGATGGCTATACCGATCCGGAAAAGAACAAGGCAGTCATCATGCATGACGTGTTCAGTAAAGGTGATTCCTACTTCAATACCGGCGATCTGGTGCGTAATATCGGTTTCCGTCATGCCCAGTTTGTTGATCGTCTCGGTGATACCTTCCGCTGGAAAGGTGAAAATGTTTCAACGACTGAAGTCGAAAACATGCTGACCGAGTATGACAAAATTATCGAAGCTGTGGTTTATGGCGTAGAAATTCCAAATACCAATGGCCGTGCCGGTATGGCTGCAATTACCCTGCAACCGGGAAGCACCCTGGATGAGCAAGACCTGAAAAATATGGTCAGCACCTTTAAACGCTGTCTGCCTGCATATGCAGTTCCAGTTTTTCTGCGCATTCAAGAACAGGTAGAAACGACCGGTACCTTCAAGTATCAGAAAAACAAACTGAAAGAACAGGCTTTTGACCCAAACAAAACCGATGAACGCTTGCTGGTTTTATTGCCAGGCAGCGATGCGTATTGTGAGCTGACTCAAGAAATTTTTGAGAACATTCAAGCCTATCAATATCGTTTCTAAGTGCTGAAGTTGCCTATTTTTTGTTTAGATAAAGCAGAATTGTTGTATTTATAATCAAACATAGGCAACTTTGTTATTTTTTACTTGCGCTGCAATGAGATCTTGCTACAATACGCTCCATCAAACAAAGTGGTGCTTTCAGAACTCTTTAGTTTCTTTTGCACTGCACAATTAAGCCTTGCTTGATTGTTGGTTCAGGGCCGTTAGCTCAGTTGGTAGAGCAGTGGACTTTTAATCCATTGGTCCCGCGTTCGAGTCGCGGACGGCCCACCATTAAATTTGATATCCCCTGATGGGCCGTTAGCTCAGTTGGTAGAGCAGTGGACTTTTAATCCATTGGTCCCGCGTTCGAGTCGCGGACGGCCCACCATCATTTCTAAAATCTCTTTTTAGAAACTTCAATCAAAGCTACTTTGATTACCCGAATGGGCCGTTAGCTCAGTTGGTAGAGCAGTGGACTTTTAATCCATTGGTCCCGCGTTCGAGTCGCGGACGGCCCACCATTCTCCCCTCTATATTTATTTCTTCTTTCAATATTCTTATAATATTTCCTATATTATTCAGTTCATTCTTTTTATTTAAGCGCAATTCATCCTGACAATTTTAGAATCGCCATTTCCATTTACTCTGTTTTTAAATTTTTTACAGATTTTATCGCTTTTATTCTGTCATCTTAAATTCAGAATCTTTGACCAGCTCATACGCTTTAGAAGGTGCAGGATAACCCTGATCAAATAACTGCTGGTTTGCCCGTTCTTTTTCGTCATAAATTTTTTCCAGATTCATGACCAGATGGGTTGGGCTTTTAATTGTATAATAGAATTTTGCCCCCTCTTTATGGTCCACGATCAGTTCAGTTTGTTCCGGATTAATCATCCAGCGGTCCTTACGATAGTTCACATTACTTTCGGTCTGAACCCGTCTGGAATTATTCACAAATACTTTGCCATAATGTACGATACTGCGATGCACTGTACCATCTGGCAATAAAGTCAAAATAAACACTGACTTCCCTTCCGTACAAGGTGCAAACCGCCCGTCACAATCAATCTGGGTAAGATAACGCCCGACATAGCTTTTGGCATAATCCGGTACAGGTTTAGGATCGACATTTGGTTCTACAGGCAATGCCTTATAGGTTGCAGTCTGGGTGAGCGATTTAGCATTACGGGTGTCATAACTTTCATTGGCGGCGGAGATCACAACGCCATCTTGTGCCAAAGTTTTCGCAGTATCAGGTAAGGGTTTGCTTTGATAGTCATCACAGGCAATCAGTCCTGCAACACTTCCCAGCACAAACCCAAGCCGGCATAAACCACTTAAATGATGCGATACATTCGATTTCATTTTAAAAACATACCTGAAGAGGTGCACATCTATATAGGCAGACGACTCACTGAAAACTTATAAATTTTAATAATGAATTCAATGGAATTTTTATGATCTTAGTGATTTTTTAAGGATTATTTAATCTCCCGTAACATTACTTAACGAATTTATTTTCAATAGATACTTTAAAAATTCAGATAAAACTCCATTCTTATAAATACGAGTCATTTTTTAGACTCAACCTTATTTTTTTCTATCAGGAGACCTGGATGACCAATGTTGGTTTATATCGCTCTAACCGCTCAAACATGATTGCAGGTGTAATGGGTGGTATTGCTGAACGTTTTGGTTGGAACGCAAATTTATTACGCTTGATCTTCGTGATTATTTCGGTCATGAGTGCTGCTTTCCCGGGTATCTTAGTTTATCTGGTTCTATGGTTAGTGATGCCAAAAAAGAATTCTATGCCTGATTATGCTGCGAGTAGAACTGATTATGAACGTCCTGTACGTACAGTAAATCAGGATAAAGATTACCGATAAAATCGTTTCCTCTTTCACCTAAATATTCATATGGTGAAATTTTTATGCCACGGTCCTTCCCCCAAAAGATCGTGGTTTTTTTGCCTGATTTTTAGGCTTTGGTCTTATTACCATTTTATGCTTTACCCTACTCGCCTATTCAGGATAAGTTGATACTTTCTACTTGAAATGGATTTCAGATGACGCAGGCAGAATGGATTGTACTTTGGCTGTGTGCGATCGCGGCATTACTGCATGGAGTCAGTGGTTTTGGCTTTCCTATGCTGAGTACGGCTGCCCTATCCAGTGAATATGCCTTAAGTACAGCAGTCACCCTAGTGATTCTTCCCTGCCTGTTATTGAATCTTTGGATGCTCAATAGCGATCCAAAACATAGCCTGTTGCAGAGCATTCGCTATTATGTCTCACACTATTGGCCACTCATGCTCAGCAGTCTGGTGGGTAGTGTGCTGGGGGTCAAATTACTCATCTGGATCAATGAAGGCTATCTTAAATTATTGCTGGGTCTGGTGATTATCTTTTATGTGCTGGATCAATTACGTCCTACTCCGCTTCGGGTCAGTAGCAGCCAGCTCAGTATGCTGGGATTCGGTTTACTGGCCGGCATGATCGGAGGTGCAACCAACGCCATGGCCCCCTTCCTGATGATGTATCTGCTTAGCTGCCAGCTCTCCAAAACTGATATCGTCATCATCAGTAATCTTAACTTTATTGCCAGCAAACTGGTGCAGTTGACCTTACTCTTCCCGATCCTCATTTCTTTGCAGACCCATCAGCGGCATATCCTGCTCGGAATCACGTTATTTGCACTCATCGGTGTCTGGCTGGGTGGAAAAATACGGCATCGACTTTCCCAGCAACATTTCAAATATCTGGTGCTGTTTTTTCTATTTGGACTGGGGATTTACGCACTTTGGCAAAGTGTGGGATTATTACAACACTCTACTATACTGTTTAAATAATATCTTTTTTAATCAAAACACATATTCACTTTTATAAGAATTTCAAAAACGCTTTTAAATAAAAAAGTTGAGCAAGGAGGTTGTATGAACGACCCTTTACGCACCCCGACTAATGCCATGCCAAAAGGAATTCGCAAAGGCTGGATTTTAATTGTGATCGCTGCCGTGATCTCTTATGGCTTGTATCATATTTTACCCTATGACGAAAATGCCAATAAGGGATTGGCCCTACTGACCTTTATCGCCATTCTATGGCTGACCGAAGCCCTGCATATTACGATTACAGCCCTACTCATACCGGTACTGGCGATTGTATTGAGTATGCCGATGGCAGATGGTGATGAACTGGTACCAATTAGCATGCAGGCAGCACTCGCTACCTTTGCCGATCCCGTGATTTTCCTGTTTTTTGGTGGTTTTGCTTTGGCTACGGCGCTGCATATCCAGAAACTGGACAAGAAGATTGCCACATGGATTATCTCGCTCTCCGGTGGACATCT
Organism: Acinetobacter sp. UBA2581; assembly: GCF_002339435.1. Taxonomy (NCBI): domain Bacteria; kingdom Pseudomonadati; phylum Pseudomonadota; class Gammaproteobacteria; order Moraxellales; family Moraxellaceae; genus Acinetobacter; species Acinetobacter sp. UBA2581. The sequence goes on from NZ_DDLD01000079.1 coordinate 59,559, forward strand.
CGGTGCTTCGGTACTGGCTATCTTTTTAGTAACTGCTGCCCTGTCGATGTGGATTTCCAATACCGCCACCGCAGCCATGATGTTACCCCTGGCGCTGGGTTTACTTGCGCATCTGGATGCCGAAAAAGAACGTAAAACCTTTGTATTTATTCTGCTCGGGATTGCCTATTCAGCCAGTATTGGTGGCTTGGGCACCATCGTCGGTTCTCCACCGAATGCGATTGCAGCCAAAGCCCTCGGTTATGACTTCGCTGACTGGATGAAAGTCGGCCTACCAATGATGTTCATCATCCTGCCAGCAATGTTGATCAGTCTGTATCTGGTGCTGCGTCCAAAGCTGAATCATAAGGTGAATTTTGTCACCGAAAATATTCCCTGGACCACCACCCGTATTGCGACGATGGTGTTGTTCCTCTGTACGGCGATGGCCTGGATTTTCAGTAAAAAATTGACTGAAAATTTCGGTATTTCACAGCCTGATACCTGGATCGCGATTCTGGCAGCCTGTCTGGTGGTGATTCTGGGTACGGCTACATGGAAACAGGTTGCTGAAAATACCGATTGGGGCGTGCTCTATCTGTTTGGTGGCGGCTTGACCTTAAGTGCTGTCTTGAAGGATTCAGGCAGTTCTCTGGTTTTAGGTCAAACACTGGCAAATGCTTTCGGTGACTCCTCGCCTCTCGTAATTATCTTCGTTGTGGCAACCTTCATCATCTTCCTGACTGAATTTACCAGTAATACTGCCTCGGCTGCCTTACTGGTTCCGGTCTTTGCCGCCATTGCCGACCAGATGGGTATGCCTAAAGAGATTCTGGTGATTGTGATCGGGATTGGGGCTTCTTGTGCCTTCATGCTACCTGTGGCGACACCACCGAATGCGATTGTGTTTGGTACTGGCCATATTCAACAAAGTGAAATGATGAAAGTAGGCTTTGTCCTGAATATCATGTGTATTTTCTTGGTTTCCCTGTTTATTTACTGGTTCTTTATCTAAGTTTAAATAAATCCAGATTCCAAATTAAAAAGCACCCGAGGGTGCTTTTTTTTCAGAACTATTCAAAACAGCTTTAAGCTCTCATTTTAAAATGGTTCAGTTCCTGATTCAGGGCAGCGATAATATCTGCGCGGCTAATAATTCCGACCAGACGCTGCTCGCTCACTACCGGGATATAGTTAAAAGAACGTTCCACAAAATAGGGCACCAGATCCTGAATCGGCTGCAATGGCTGCACTGTGACTACCTTGCGGGTCATAATATGTTTGACCTGATGTTCCCAGCTGCTGCGCACATCTGCAGCACGTTTAAACCATTCTACCACCTGATACATGGCCAGCGTTCCCACCAGCTTGCCTTCCGCATTAACCACCGGCAGGCTCATCAGGTTCATTTCTTTAAATTTATCCAGTGCATGCTGAATATTATCATTGGCATGCAGGGTCACCACGTCTTTAGTCATAATGTCCTGACAGGTAAACTGGTTGACCGCACGGGCATTGGCTCGGTCCTGCGCTTCCAGAATAATCTTTTGCAGGTCATATTCACTAATGTCCAGCAGCTCGGTTTGCTGATCTAGTACTTCCTGAATATCTTGCGGCTGAATAGTGACTTTCTGGGTCGGGGTCGGATCTTTGGAACGGGTATTCAATTGCGCCTGCTGCGGATAACGCTTGCCAATCATTCGATTAAAGACGATCGCAATTACCATCAATAAGATCGAATTCAGCAGCACCGGATAGAAAACGAAAGCATAGCCGAGTTCATGCACCGCATTGCCGCCGAGTACCGCCGTAATAGCCACAGCACCACTCGGTGGATGCAGGGAATCGGTGGTCATCATCAGGATAATAGCCAAAGCTACCGCCAGACTAAAAGCTTCCGTCGGACTGGCAATAAACAAGGCACAGGTCACACCCACTACCGCAGCAATAGTATTACCTACCAGAATATTCCAGGGCTGTGCCAAGGGACTGGCCGGAACTGCAAACAGCAGTACCGAAGAGGCCCCCATCGGCGCAATATACCAGGCTTCAAAATCACCCAGAATCCATAAACTCAGTAATGATGATACCGTGAGACCCAGTAGTGCCCCAATACCGCAGAGTAAACGGTCCTTGAGTGGAAGAACTTTAAAATTCGGTTTTAAGGTATTGAGCCAGTCGAGATTGGAATGGAACACGGCGCGCCTGATTTTAATGTTTACAGATTTTGCGCATTATAAAACTAGTCGCTTTAAAGATGTATAGGACTTACGCACTATTGTTTATAGATTCTCTATGGTAGCAGATGATTTTTATCGAGAATAAAGTCATCAATGAAGTTTTTGATAAC
>NZ_DDLD01000057.1:0-27136 GCF_002339435.1 Acinetobacter sp. UBA2581
CTTCAAGTTTTACTCTGCCCTTTATATCATTGAAAGTTTGCTAGGCTTATCAATAAAATCGCTATGAAATATGTATAAAAAGCATTTTATTGATAGATTCAATGTCGTTATCCTTGCCGACGATATAATAGAAACTACTAGCTGTACGCCATGTATTTATATACTGATTTCGATCAGCAACTGATTAATGAACGTGTTGCACAGTTCCGTGACCAGACGGAACGTTATTTAGCGGGCAAATTGACGGAAGATGAATACCGTCCGCTCCGCCTTCAAAATGGTCTTTATGTACAACGTTATGCGCCAATGTTGCGTATTGCGGTACCTTATGGCCTGATGAATTCTAAACAACTTCGTAAAGTGGCTGATCTGGCGAAAGAGTATGATCGTGGCTATGCGCACGTTTCAACCCGTCAGAATATCCAGTTTAACTGGCCTGCACTAGAGAACGTGCCTGATATGCTGGCTGAACTGGCAACCGTGCAAATGCACGCGATCCAGACTTCAGGGAACTGTATCCGTAATACTACCACTGACCAGTATGCAGGTGTCGTGGCAGGTGAAATTGCAGATCCACGTCCAACTTGTGAATTGATCCGTCAATGGTCAACTTTCCACCCGGAATTTGCTTTCTTGCCACGTAAGTTCAAGATTGCGGTATCTGCGCTGGAAGAGATTGACCGTGCAGCAACTTCATTCCACGATATCGGTGTCTATATCGTGAAAAATGAAGCAGGCGAGATCGGCTATAAAATTAAAGTGGGTGGCGGCTTGGGCCGTACGCCAGTAATTGGCAGTTTTATTCGTGACTTCCTGCCACGTGAAGACCTGATTGCTTATCTTGAAGCGGTACTACGTGTGTATAACCTGCACGGCCGTCGCGACAACAAATACAAAGCACGTATCAAGATTCTGGTAAAAGCATTAACGCCAGAAGTTTTTGCTGAAAAAGTTGAAGCCGAATTTGTACATACTGTTAAGACATTAAAGATTGATGCTGAAACACTGGCGAAAATGGATGAAAACTTCACTCCATTTGACTACCAAGATTATGCGGATGAAGACTTCACTGAACTGTTTGCCCAGTATCCGAAGTTCAAGCAATGGTTCAATATCAATACCAATGCACATAAAGTGAAAGGTTATCGTATTGTCACGATTTCATTGAAACGTGCGGGTATTGCACCGGGTGATGTGACCACTGAAGAAATGAACCTGATTGCAGATCTTGCAGACAAATACACCTTCGGTGAACTGCGTACGACTCATGAGCAAAATATTGCGCTGGTAGATGTACCACAAAAAGACCTGTTCGAATTGTGGCAGACGCTGGATCAGCATAACCTGGCACGTGCGCATATCGGCTTCTTGACTGACATTATCTGCTGCCCAGGTGGTGACTTCTGTTCATTAGCAAATGCGAAATCCATTCCAATTTCTGAAGCAATTTCACGCCGTTTTGATGATCTGGATACCATTTATAACTTGGGTAAACTGGACCTGAACATTTCAGGTTGTATGAATGCCTGTGGTCATCACCACGTGGGTAACATCGGTATCTTGGGTGTAGATAAAAAAGGCGCTGAATTCTATCAGATCACTTTAGGTGGTAATGCGGATCATGATGCCTCTATTGGTGACATTCTTGGGCCATCATTTGCTGCAGAAGTGGTGCCGGATATCGTAGAGGAAATTCTAAATACTTATCTTGACTTGCGTCAGGATGGTGAAGAGTTTATCGATACTTATCGTCGTGTCGGCATTCAACCATTCAAGGAGCGCGCATATGCTTAATACCGCACTACAAGTGCTCTCTAAAGATGGCACAATTGCAGATAACACTTACCAGCTAATTGGTGAAGATGGTGTATTGCCACAGGGTGATGTAGTTCTGACTGTAGAGCAGTTAGACCAGATTGCCAATATTACTGGTAAAAAAGCATTGTACTTAACGGTTGATGCTTCACCTGAAACTAATGAATTTCCGCTTGAGCAACTTGATGCGATTTTTATTGAGTTTGCAGGTTTTAATGATGGCCGTGGTTATTCATTTGCTGCATTGCTTCGCCGTCAAGGTTTCCAGGGTGAGCTGCGTGCGACTGGTGATGTGTTCAAAGATGTCTTGAACTACATGAAGCGTTCTGGTTTCGATACTTTTGTCATTAAAGAAGGTAAAGATATTCAGGAAGCAGCTGCAGGTTTGGGTGATTTTACCAATCCGTACCAAGCTTCAACAGCAGTACCAACACCGAATTATCAAACTGGAGCTTAATTCGTCTTCAACTAAAAAAAGCCTCCATCTGGAGGCTTTTTTGTATTTAAATCTTAGGGTGCACGTTCTTCAAGTAGGCAGTTAATCATCCATTGTACTCCGAATTGATCCGTAAAGGCACTATAAAGCGCACCCCAAAAGGTTTTTTCTAAAGGCATTTCGATTTGGCCATTCACCGATAAAGCTTCATAGAGTCGTTTGGCTTCATCCTGTTCATTGGCACTTAAAATAATCGCAATATAGTGATTAGTACCTTTCCTAAATGCTGGTGTGTTTTCAGTACAGAGCTTGTCATTGATATCCGAACCCATAAGCTCTGTGTATTCATTGATTGGAAGTGAGATATGCAAAATCAGATTTTTTTCTTCATCTGATAAATCAATTCCTTGCTGTCCAGGCGTATCTCCATAACGGGTTAGACTGGAAAATTCGCCACCAAATACCGAGCGATAAAAGGTAAAGGCAGCTTCGGTTTCATCCTGGAAATTGAGATAGTGATTAAGTCGCATGCAGGATTCCTTTTCTTATTTTGAATCCCTTTAATTTACGCCCTGAATTGAATTTGATTAATAAAGAAGCTTTATGAAAATGTAAGTAAAAGAATTTACTTTAAAGATGGATTATAGAAAAATGAAATATTTATAAAATAAAAAGAGGGCTATAAAAGCCCTCTGTACTAATTGATTATAAAAGAATTAGATCAGTTCGATTGCGACCGCAGTTGCTTCACCACCACCAATACATAGCGCAGCGATACCACGTTTACCGCCTGTACGTTTCAATGCATGGATCAAGGTCAGGATAATACGTGAACCTGTAGAACCAACCGGGTGACCGAGTGCACATGCACCACCATTAATGTTGACTTTTTCAGGATCAAGCTTGAACTCATCCATTGGGCACATGGTGACCATGGCAAAGGCTTCGTTGATTTCCCAAAGGTCAACTTCCTCAGCTTTCCAACCAGTTTTATCCAGAACTTTCTGAATAGCGCCAACAGGAGCAATCGTGAATTCAGATGGATGCTGGGAGTTTGAAGCATAAGCAATGATTTTAGCCAAAGGTGCTAAACCTTTAGCTGCTGCATTGTCGCTTGAAGTCAGAACAAGGGCAGAGGCACCGTCTGAAATTGAGCTGGCATTTGCTGCCGTAATTGTCCCGTCTTTTGCAAAAGCAGGACGTAAAGTTGGAATCTTGTCAATATTGGCATTAAAAGGTTGTTCGTCCTTATCAACGACTACATCACCTTTACGGGTGGAAACAGTGACTGGCACGATTTCATCAGCAAAGTAGCCTTCATTGACTGCAGTTTGAGCACGTTTCAGTGAACGGATTGCAAATTCATCCATCTGTTCACGTGTATAACCTTTGCTATTTGCCATATCTTGAGCAAATGAACCCATCAGGCGACCAGTTTCGGCATCTTCCAGGCCATCCAGGAACATATGGTCCTTGATTTCACCATGACCCATACGGAAACCGCCACGTGCTTTTGGCAATATGTATGGAGCATTGGTCATGGATTCCATACCACCTGCAACCACATAAGTTGCAGAACCTGCCTTAATCATATCTGCCGCTTGCATGACTGCTTTCATGCCTGAACCACATAATTTGTTGATGGTGACAGCACCGGTAGAATCAGGCAGACCTGCTTTACGCATCGCTTGACGGGCAGGGCCTTGTTTTAAACCTGCCGGGAGTACACAACCCATAATGACTTCTTCAATATCGGTTGGCTGCAAGCCTGAACGAGCAATCGCTTCTTTGATGGTGGCAGCACCAAGTTCAGGTGCAGTAACGCTAGCCAAGCTGCCTTGAAAGCCGCCCATCGCTGTACGTGCGCCATTGACAATTACGATGTCAGTCATTGTTATATCTCCCTATAAGTTTTGATCATTTTTTCTCGAACCTAAGCAGTATATTGAAAAAGGTACAGGATTAAAGTCCTAATCTGGATAAATCATAGACTCTAGGGTTTTATTAACAGGAGGCCAGATGTTCGATCCGTATATGTCCCATTTTATTCAAGACAATACGTTGTTGGGATGCAAGGTGAGTAGAACAATAATAAAAGCTGCCATTTGATCCAATCGGTAAAGCCGTTTGGGCCTGATAAGTTACGTTCGGCATACTTAAAGCACCTCGCCAACTCAAGTTACCGTATTTAAGATTAAGTTGTTCAATGTGTAAAATTTGTTCGTCATTATCGACTTGACGATTACGGTTTTTATCAATAAATACCAGTAAATTTTTATTCCATTGGTTTGCTTGACAGGTTAATGAATCTTGACTGGGACAAATCACAATATTCTGGTGAAACACAGCTGCCTGGCTGCGTGCATAACGATTGGTTGCTGTAATTTTCATCGGAATATTTTTAGCTTCCTGCTTGGATAGATAATCATGAAAGTAAGGCAAGGCAATTGTGACCACAATTGCGATAAGGGCAATACAGATAATTAACTCAACAATAGTGAACGCTCTTGTTATCTTTTTATACATAGAGTTACCTGATTTATATATTATTTTTATTTGAAACATGCTATTAATTGTGCGTTTTTTATGCTTAATTGAGCGAGTAAGAAATGCCTTACTCAAAATTCAAAAAGGCGCTTAAAAATAAATTGGCAATGACAATAGGCGATTCACAACAAAAAATTGAGTAAAAAATTACTGAATTACAACGGAAATTGTAAGTAATTTTGTCAATAATTTACTTGATTAGATTAATCAAGCACTTGGAAAAATAATAAAGTGTTTGTATGATGCGCAGTGAATAGCTTAAAAATAACACTGGGGTAAAAAAAGCCTATCTCAGAATGGCCTATTAGAAGGCTTGAGCTTGAACAACAATTGTTATCTCTGGAGGATAAATCCATGAAAATGAGTCGTATTGCTTTAGCAATGCTTGTAGCTGCTCCTTTTGCTGCTGCAAACGCAGGCGTAACTGTTACTCCATTAATGTTAGGTTATACTTGGCAAGACACCCAACACAACAATGGCGGTAATGACGGTGAGTTAACAAATGGTCCTGAGTTACAGGATGATTTGTTTGTAGGTGCTGCGATCGGTGTTGAACTAACTCCATGGTTAGGTTTTGAAGCTGAATATAGCCAGGTTAAAGGTGATGTCGAAAGTGCTATTCCTGGTTCAGAATACAAAGGTCAGAATATTGCGGGTAACTTCTATGCAACTTCTGATGTGTTTACTGGTAACTATGACAGCAAAATCAAACCATATGCACTTTTAGGTGCTGGCCACTACAAATATGAATTTGATGAAGGTGTACGTGGTGCTCGCGGTACTACAGAAGAAGGTACATTAGGCAATGCAGGTCTTGGTGCATTCTGGCACATCAACGATGCTTTAGCGCTACGTACTGAAGCTCGTGGTACTTACCACTTTGACGAAAAATTCTGGAACTATACAGCACTTGCTGGTCTTAACGTAGTTCTAGGTGGCCGCTTGAAACCAGCTGCTGACGTTGTAGAAGTTGCTCCAGTTGAGCCAGTAGCTCCAGTAGCTCCAGCTCCACAAGAGTTGACTGAAGACCTGAACATGGAACTTCGCGTGTTCTTTGATACGAATAAATCGAACATCAAAGACCAATACAAACCAGAAATCGCGAAAGTTGCTGAGAAGCTAGTTGAATATCCAAACGCAACTGCTCGTATTGAAGGTCACACAGACAGCACTGGTCCACGTGCATTGAACGAACGTTTATCTCTAGCTCGTGCTAACTCTGTTAAATCTGCACTTGTTAACGAATACAACGTAGATGCATCACGTTTGTCTACTCAAGGTTTCGCTTGGGATCAACCGATTGCTGACAACAACACTAAAGAAGGTCGTGCTATGAACCGTCGTGTATTCGCGACAATCACTGGTAGCCGTACTGTTCTAGCTGAACAACCAGTTGCTCAATAATTCGTTATTGAACACTGATTAAAAAAGCGACTCTTTGAGTCGCTTTTTTTATGACTGTTTTTTGCATACACTTGCTGTTCGAAACTGATTTTGAGTTAAAGCATGAGCATAGAACTTCCTCAAGACTTACAAAGTCTGGAAGCTAATAGTGGTATTTACGCGATCTGGATGATTTTTCATCATTATGGAATAGATCTACATATTCCTGATTTAGTGCAATTGACACAGCATAATGATGAGATGGGAGCTTCAAGTATTGCGCTAGCCGTTGCACTTAAAGCACTAGGGCTTGATGTTGAGTTTTTTACAGAAACTGATCCCGATAAACAGCCACTTGAAATCCAGTTTTATCAAAAAGCGCAAGAACTCAAAGTAGATGTTCAGGAATATCCACTTTCTTATACAGATATTCAAAAATTAGTGGATAAAGGCCGTTTTGTAATTGTGTTCTACGACACGCTTGAAGGAGTGGGGAACCATTCATTAATTTATGAAATCAATGAAAAAGAAATCAGTTTCTTTGATAGTTTTAATACTATGTCTAAAGAAGTTTTCGAACAGCAGCGTCGAGTAGAAGGTATTTGTCAGCAAGTCATCGTGATTGATGACGGTAATTTTGTCATGCGTCATAGCTGATTTCAGAATATAAAAAAGCAGCCACTTGAGCTGCTTTTTTAATAAAGGTGAGATATTAGTCTTTTTCAATATTCATCGGTCGAACATCCATCTCCTGATAGGAAACCAGTTTGGTTTTATATTTCCACTTGTAACCCAGCCAAATCATTAAAAATAATAAGATACCGATATAAGTAGAAAGGACAGCCAACCACTCACCATCTAGGACAGCTTGATAATTCTGACCTAAAACGACAATTGAGCAAAGAACGAAGGCAAACCAAGGCGCGAACGGGAAGAATTTAGCTCTATAGGCCAGACCTTCAAGTTGATAGCCTTGAGCCAGATAACCTTTACGGAAGCGGTAATGTGAGATTGCAATCCCGAGCCAGACAATGAAGCCACACATACCTGACATATTCAGCAACCAGTTAAAGACCTCCTGCTCGCCAAAGAATGTGGTCAGGAAGCATAGTGCCGCAATTGCCGTTGTCGCATACAGGGCATTCATCGGTACACCGCGTGGATCCAGATGGGCAAACAGCTTAGGTGCACTGCCTTTACGCGCCATATCGAACAGCATACGGGTAGAAGAATACATGCCTGAGTTACCCGCAGACAGAATCGCCGTCAGAATTACCGCATTCATCATGCTCGCTGCAAAGGCAAAGCCTGCTTTCTCATACAATAAAGTGAATGGAGAAAGGGCCACATCTTCTGTTGCAGCTGCCTGTAATAGACGCGGATCATTATAGGCAACCAATGTGCCGATAATGAAAATACACACGATATAGAACAGCAGGATTCGCCAGAAGATCTGCTTGATTGCGACAGGAATAGTTTTTCGCGGATCTTTAGATTCACCAGCGGCTACACCAACCATCTCGGTTCCCTGGAACGAGAATCCGGCAATCATGGCAACACCAATCAAAGCCTGGAAACCGCCTACAAAAGGCGCTTCACCCACGCTCCAGTTTGCAAATGCCGAAACACCCGGTGTAAGCATGATCTTGGCAATCATCCAGATCCCGATGATGATAAAGGCAATAATCGCCAGTACTTTCACCAATGAGAAGAAGAATTCTGATTCACCAAAACCTTTTACTGTGAGGGCGTTAATCCCAAAGATCACAGCGAGAAAGATCGCACTCCAGTAAAAGCCCGGAATATCAGGGAACCAGAATTTCATAATGAACTGTACGGCAACCAGTTCAAAGGCAACGGTAATCGCCCAGTTGTACCAGTAGTTCCAGCCTAAAGCGAAACCGAAACCACCTTCGACATATTTGGTGCCGTAGGTAAAGAATGCGCCCGAGGTCGGATTATGAGTCGCAAGTTCTCCAAGGCTGGTCATCAAGAAATAAATCATTACGCCAATCAGGGCATAGGCTAGAAGTGCGCCACCCGGGCCTGCGCTGGCAATAGTCGCACCTGAGGCCAGGAATAAACCTGTACCGATAGACCCGCCAATCGCGATCATATTGAGATGACGAGCACCAAGCTTACGCTGCAGCTGCACGCTGTTCTGAGTTTCGCTCATCATGATTCCTTAGCATTTTTTTGAGTACTGGCGAAGAGCACTTTAAAACCTTGTTGATCAGTTTTGACTGTACATTGGCCAAAACTTTGTTCAATTAAAATTGGATAATTTAAGAAGCGGTTTGCCACAATCCATAATTCACCACCAGACTTGAGATGACGACGCGAAGTCTTACATAGAGTTTCACTGGCCGCATAGTTGGTTTGGATTCCCTGATGGAAAGGGGGATTACTGACAATGGCATGTAAAAAGAGCGGTGCATCTTCAATACCTGACACAGCTTTAATTTCCAGCTGCTGAGGACTGAGCTGATTTTTCTCAAATGTCATTTGAGTAGAAGCCAAGGCAAAGGCATCTACGTCCAGAGCAAAAATACGGTTCTCAGGATTCAGTTTGGCTAAATAAGCACTGATCACACCTGCGCCACAGCCAAAGTCGGCAATCTTGCCTGAAGTTACTTGAGATAAATAGGGTAAGAACACCGCTGTTCCTACATCCAGATGATCCTGACTGAATACACCTGGAAGTGCACAAATCTGCAAATCACCTTTTGGTGTCGCCACTGTATAGGTCTGTGCCCAATCTGCCAACGCTTTTGCTTCGACCGTGTAGTCTAGAGTCAATTGCCACAATTGGCAATGTCGTGCGCTGTCGAGCTTGATGAGTTTACCATAAGCCTGTAGCTGCTTTGCTGCACGCTCTACACCACCTTTCTTTTCACCCACCAGGAAGACACTGCTGCCCTGTTTTAATCGGGCTGCAATATTGTGAATCAGATAATTCAATAATTCTTTTGATTTAGGTACGAAAATAACTGCCTGATCAAATTCTTGATCAGGAAATTCTACACCAAAATGAACCTGGGCCTGCTGTGACTGGAAATATTGAAAATCATTATAATTCCATGTCCAAACAAAGGGCTGGATAGATTCACCGCATTCAGCAAGAAGCTCATCGGTCGGTGCATTCACCAGCAATACGCGACCCGACAAATAATCATATTGTCTTAATAAAACTTCGCTTTTAGGATCCATAGATCTCTCTCCAATAGAAAAAACACTGTCCGAGTCCAACTCAGACAGTGTTCTTTGGACATGAAATTACTTCTTTACTTCAGGAAGTACAATATTCAATATGAGGGCTGCAATACCGCCTGTCGCAACACCGGAACTAAAGATGTTACGGAATAATTCAGGAAGATGTTCCAGAATCTGAGGCACCTGCGCAACCCCTAGGCCAAGTGCAAGCGAGATTGCAATGATTAGCAGGGCACGACGGTCTAAGTGAATACCAGACAGGATATTAATCCCAGATGCAGCGACTGCCCCGAACATCACCATCACTGCACCACCAAGCACAGCTTGAGGAACGGCTTGGATCACACCGGCCACTGCTGGAAGTAGACCTAGAATCACGAGGAGTGCTGCGATCCAGATCCCGACATAACGGCTAGCTACACCAGTCAATTGAATCACACCATTATTTTGTGCGAACACTGAACTTGGGAATGTATTGAATAAACCTGCAAGAAGGGAGTTAGCACCATTCACTAACACACCACCTTTAATGCGATTCATCCAGGTTTGACCATCCACTGGCTGATTCGATAATTTTGATGTTGCGGTAATATCACCAATCGCTTCTAATGAAGTCACCAAGTAAATGAATGCCATTGGAATGAATAAGCTCCATGAGAAGCTTAAACCAAAATGCATTGGAGTTGGGATTTGAACCAGAGGTGCATCTTTTAAACCATCAAAGTTGAGATGACCCATAAAGCCGGCAAGGATATAACCCACAACCAGTGCAATCAGAATTGCTGAGCTTTTTACCCAAGTGATGCGTACACGGTTCAGTAAAATAATTAATGCCAGAACGGTACATGACATGATCAGGTTATCTGCATTGGCGAAAGTTTTGTCGCCCATGGCTTGATAACCACCACCCATGCTGATCAGACCTTCTTTAATCAAGGTTAAACCAATCAATAAAACTACAATACCCGTTACTAGTGGCGTAATGAGTTTCTTCACCCATGGCAAAATGCGTGACACGCCCATTTCAATAAATGAACCTGCAATCACTACACCAAAGATCGAAGCCATCACCGCTTCTACCGGTGTGCCTGCAGCGACCATCGCTGAACCGATCCCGATGATCGGGCCAATAAAGTTAAAACTTGTACCCTGAACAATCAGCAAGCCTGCACCAAAGGGACCTACTTTCTTGGATTGTAAGAAAGTCGCAATCCCCGAAATCACCAAAGACATGGATAAGATCATGTTGGTGTCTTCTTTGGAGACCCCCAGCGCCAGACAAATGAGCAGGCCAGGGGTCACAATTGGGACAATAATGGCCAATAAATGCTGGAATGAGGCTAAAAATGCGATAAACGGTTTAGGACGATCTTCAAGGCCGTAGACAAGGTCAAGTTGATCTTTAAAAGGAGGAGGTTGATTAAAATCAGACATGTGTCAATGCAAATTAAGGCTGGGTGGCGCTATTCTAATCGAGTTACACGTCATTACAAAAGTAATTGGAAAAAAAATGACGCTCTCTACAAACAGTCACTGTCAAAAGTTTGTATTTTTCTGTATAATTTGCCCTCAAATTTAAAACGTATCGAATTTACATGTCAGATATTAAAACTCTCCGTAACATTGCCATTATCGCGCACGTCGACCATGGTAAAACCACTCTTGTAGACAAACTTTTGCAACAATCAGGTGCTCTCGGTGATCGCGCGGGTGAGATCGAGCGTGTCATGGATTCGAATGCGTTAGAATCTGAACGTGGTATTACCATTCTTGCAAAAAACACTGCAATCAAGTGGTTAGATAAACGTACAGATACAGAATACCGTATTAACATCGTGGACACCCCGGGACACGCCGACTTCGGTGGTGAAGTTGAACGTGTAATGTCGATGGTTGACTGCGTACTGCTTCTTGTAGATTCACAAGAAGGTCCTATGCCACAAACTCGTTTCGTAACGCAAAAAGCGTTCGCGCGTGGTTTGAAACCAATCGTAATTATCAATAAAGTTGATAAACCAAGTGCGCGTCCAGACTGGGTAATCGATCAAGTATTCGATTTGTTCGACAACCTTGGCGGTACTGACGAACAGTTAGACTTCCCAGTAGTTTATGCTTCTGGTCTTCGTGGTGTTGCTGGTCCTTCTCCAGAAGAACTTGCTGATGACATGACTCCATTGTTCCAAACAATCGTAGACATCGTTGAGCCACCAGCAGTTGACGTTGACGGTCCATTCCAGATGCAAATTTCATCTTTGGACTATAACAGCTTCGTAGGTGTAATCGGTGTTGGTCGTATCCAGCGCGGTTCAGTGAAATTAAACACTCCTGTGACTGTTATCGACAAAGAAGGCAAAACCCGTAACGGCCGTATCTTGAAAATCATGGGTTACCATGGTCTAGAACGTGTTGACATTGAAGAAGCTTCTGCAGGTGATATCGTTTGTGTAACTGGTATCGATGCACTGAACATTTCAGATACAATCTGTGATCCTAAAAATGTTGAAGCGCTTCCAGCACTTTCTGTAGATGAACCAACTGTGTCTATGACTTTCCAGGTGAACAACTCCCCATTCGCTGGTAAAGAAGGTAAATTCGTAACTTCACGTAATATCCGTGAGCGTCTTGACCGAGAATTGATCCACAACGTAGCACTTCGTGTTGAAGATACTGACAGTCCTGACCGTTTCAAAGTATCTGGTCGTGGTGAGCTTCACCTTTCTGTACTGATCGAAAACATGCGTCGTGAAGGCTTCGAGCTTGGTGTATCACGTCCGCAAGTGATCATGAAAGAAATCGACGGTCAAATGCAAGAACCGTACGAAAACGTAACGTTTGACGTTGAAGAACAGCACCAAGGTTCTGTAATGGAACAAATGGGTCACCGTAAAGGCGAAATGACCAATATGGAAGTTGACGGTAAAGGCCGTATCCGTATTGAAGCAACTGTTCCTTCACGTGGCTTGATCGGTTTCCGTTCTGAATTCATGACCATGACTTCTGGTACTGGTATCATGACTTCAAGCTTCTCGCATTACGGTCCTGCTAAACAAGGTACTGTTGCGAAACGTCAAAACGGTGTACTGATTTCTATGGTTCAAGGTACTTGCTTGGGTTATGCACTGTTCACACTTCAAGACCGTGGTCGTCTATTTGCTAAACCACAGTTAGAAGTTTATGAAGGTATGATCGTAGGTATCAACTCACGTTCTGACGACATGGTGGTTAACCCAACTAAAGCGAAACAGTTAACTAACGTACGTGCATCTGGTACTGATGAAGCATTGACTCTTGTTCCAAACCTTGAATATACGCTAGAACAAGCGCTTGAATTCATTGAAGACGACGAGCTAGTTGAAGTAACACCTAAGTCAATCCGTATCCGTAAGCGTTACCTGACTGAAAACGAACGTAAACGTAACCGTGCTAAATAAGACCGGTCACCGATACGAAAAAAGCCGCTGAATCAGTTCAGCGGCTTTTTTATTGGGGTAGAAATTACATACACTTAATAAATTAGTTCTAAATAGAAATCCCTAACTAATGTATAATCCATCACAAAATTGCATAAAAATACTGGTGACTTTATGAGCATTATTCAAGAATTTAAAGAATTTGCGGTAAAAGGCAATGTCATGGATCTCGCAGTGGGTGTGATCATTGGCGGTGCTTTCGGTAAAATTATCGATTCTATGGTGAAAGACATCATCATGCCTGTCGTGAGTTGGATCTTGGGTGGTGATGTTGATTACTCTAACTGGTTTGTCGTATTAGGTGATAATCCAAATAATGTGACCAATCTGGCTGCGGCACAGGCGGCAGGTCTAAATGTCTTTGCTTATGGTAATTTTCTGACCATTCTCATTAATTTCCTGTTATTGGCATGGGTGGTGTTCTGGTTGGTGAAACTGATGAACAAACTACGCCGTAAACAAGAAGCAGAACCAGAGCCAGAAGCTACTCCGGAAGATATTGCATTATTACGTGAAATCCGTGACGAGCTAAGAAAACGTCCTGAAGCTTAAGCTTTTCGAGTAAATAAAAAACGACGCTGAGTGCGCCGTTTTTTGCACCCTCTCCTTATGGGAGATGAGCGGCACTGCCGCTTAAGGGTGAGGGTGATTAGGAATTTACCTCTCCCTAACCCTCTCCTGAGAAGAGAGGGAACCCTAAAGGAATTAAAAATCCATCCGAAACTTAATTTCGACCAAATGAAAACCGAACTGACTTTTGACTGAGCCATGTAGAACATGTTCTGCAGCAGTAAAAACCAGTTTATCAATCACTGGAACAAGTTGGCCTTTTTTCACTTCACCGAGCTCACCGCCACGTTTGGCAGAGTTACAGGTCGAATATTGTTTGGCAATTTTGGAAAAATCTGCACCTGCCAGAATCTTCTTCTTAAGCTGTTCAGCAGTATCTTTATCCTTAACCAGAATATGACGGACAATCGCGGTCTTCATGATTTCTTACCTCGTACAGCAACCATACGCTTAGGTGAAAGCTTGACCTTTTTTAGCGGTTGGCATTCAGGACAGTAGACAGATGCACGTTGTCCTAACTTGATATTTTCTAGTGTCGTTTCGCAGTTCACGCACATTTCTCCTGCACGGCCATAAGCCAGCAGCGTCTGCTGAAAATAACCATTTTCTCCCATGGCATTGGTATAGTCGCGTAAAGTAGAACCACCTAAGTCAATCGCCTGTTTCAAAATACGCTTAATCTCAACCACCAGTTTTTCAATCTGTTCGAAACTCAAACTTGAGGCTGGCTGGGCCGGATGAATGCCCATATTGAATAGACTTTCAGTCGCATAAATATTGCCTACACCAACCACGACATGGTTATCCATGATTGCAACTTTGGTGCCAACGTTTTTATTTTTCAATTTTTCAGATAGATATTCGGCATTAAAAGCATCGCTTAATGGCTCAGGTCCAAGCGTATCAATCAGTTTGCTTTGTGATTGAGCATCTAACCAGAGAATACAGCCAAAACGACGCGGGTCATGGTAACGCAGCTGGATCTCTTCAAACTGAATAATCAGATGATCATGCTTGCGCAACTCTTCGTTGGCTTCACATAAACGAAAGCTGCCTGACATACCCAGATGCCAGAGCATCGTATCCTGTTCAAATTGCGCCAAAATATATTTGGAGCGACGCGTAAGCTGTAGCAGGCGCTGTCCTTGCAGACGCGCGAGATCATCAGGAATTGGCCAACGTAAACTAGGCTGACGCACTTCAACTTTTAGCACTTGCTGATTAAGAAGGGGAAAGAGGCTGGTTTTGGTGGTTTCAACTTCAGGTAATTCAGGCATAACACTTAGCAGCTAATATCATGAGGCTAATATTGGGCGTTTTAAGTCTGAATGCAAGTCCTGTTTGAATAGAAGTTATAAGCAGGGCATTCAAAAATATTTTAACAATTGGTTAAAAAAGAAACTTTAATATTGAGATGGTTTTAGATCCAAATAATAAAAACAGGAAATATATTGGTTGATTTTTAGTATTTAACTTACTGAAAAATATAAAATATGTAAATTTATTGTTATATAAAATATCTTTTCTTATAACTTAAAGTTTTATTAATAATAAAAAAAATGCTGGGTTTTTAAGTGAAAAGTTATGTAACGTTCTGTATCAAGTCATACAGGGCATGCATCAGGCTGCCTTTACTCTCTCCATATGTTTAGGTTTTATATGAAAAAGTTAAGTCTAGCTTTATTGCCATTGATGGCAGCCATGACCTCTGCGCAGGCTGAGTCTGTATTTGATTCTCAAGGGCAGTACCTATTAGGCGACTGGAATGGAAAACGTACTGAACTTGCTCAACAAGGCATCAAGTTTGAAGCAAACTTGCTGACAGATACAGCGTATCTGGCTGATGGCGGACGTAATGAAGGAGCTGATCCTTTAACTTCAGCACAGTTATGGTTAGGTACACAGTTAGACATGGAAAAACTGGCTGGCTGGGATGGTGTAACTGTTCGTGCAGTTGCGACTGCGCGTCAGGGACAAAGTACATCGGTACGTGATTTACAAGGTGATGCAGCTCAATGGGCCAATGTTCAAGGAACATTTGGTCGTGGTAATCAGGACAGCCGTTTAACCGAACTTTCAATTGAAAAGAACTATAAGGAACAAGGCCTGAGTATTAAAGCTGGTCGTCTGGGTCTGGGTATGGACTTTAACGTAATGGCTTGTGATTTTGCCAGTACAGCATTTTGTGCTGCGCAGATGGGCAAATGGCAAGGCAATATCTGGATGAATACGCCAGTCGCACAATGGGGTGCACGTGTAAAACAGCAGCTAAACCCTGACGTTGCTGTACAAGTCGGTGTTTATGAATTTAATCCAGATAACGGCAATGGTGCTAAAGAAGGTCAGGGCTGGAGTCTGGATACCGACAATGCTGATGGCGTGACGATTCCTGCAGAAGTAATCTGGACACCAAAATCATTAGTAAATGGTTTGCCTGGCAGCTATCGTGTAGGCGGTATGTATAACACTGCTGATGATGTTGCCAACCAGAAAGATGTTGCGACAGGTGAAGGAGAAAACCGTACCTTTGCAGGCTGGTTAGCCGTAGAACAGCAGTTGACTTCAACGGGTAATGACCGTCAGGGTTTACACTCATTCGCTAACTTTACTTGGCATGATCGTGATACCAATAAAGTGGATAATTCACAACAATTGGGTCTGAAATATATTGGTCTGATGGATAGCCAGCCGAATGATATTTTGGGTTTAGCGGTTAACCGTGTACATGTAAATGACCGCTTCGCAGATTCACGTCCAGTATATGATGCGAGTGCCGAATACAATATCGAACTCAACTACAGCTATAACGCAACAAAATGGCTGATGCTACGTCCAAACCTGCAATACGTTATAAATCCGGGGTCTAGCAACCAGGTGGATAATGCATTGGTACTAGGTTTGACTACACGAGTGATCTTCTAAAAAGAATTTAATCACGTTATAAATAAACAGGCTCATCAGAGCCTGTTTTTTATTTTTTAGTAAAAAGTTCTGAAAAGCCACTTCACAAAAAGAGGGAATACCGCGTGTCACTACTATTTCAGTCGGTTCAGTTTGGATCATTGCAACTTAAAAATAAAATTGTGATTGCCCCGATGTGTCAGTACTCTGCAACCGAGCAAGGTGAAATCACTTACTGGCATGAACAACAATGGGCCAATTATGCCTTATCCGGTGCAGGTCTTTGCATTGTGGAAGCCACCGCTGTACAGCCTGAAGGGCGTATCAGTTATGCCGATTTAGGGCTTTGGAATGACCAGCAGGCCAGTCAGATCAAAACCTTATTGCAAAAGGTCAAGTCAATTTCTCCTATGCCTTTTGCCATACAGCTTGCACATGCAGGCCGTAAAGCTTCTACAGATAAACCTTGGGGTGGCAAAGGGCAGTTCGCCCCAGATCATGCACTCGGTTGGCAAACTGTCTCTGCCAGTGATATTCCTTTCCAGGCTCATGAACATCCACCTAAGTCTTTAAGTATTGATGAAATCCAGCAAGTGATTCAGGATTTTGCTGCCAGTGCAAAGCGAGCGGTTGAAGCAGGCTTTGAATTAATTGAACTACATGGAGCACATGGTTATTTATTGCATCAGTTTATGTCACCGTTATCGAACCATCGTCAGGATCAATATGGCGGTTCGTTTGAAAACCGTATTCGTCTGACGCTTGAAGTGTTTGAAGCAATTAAAGCTGCAGTACCAGAAGGTTTTCCAATTGGTGTTCGTATCTCAGCAACGGACTGGATGGATGGCGTAGAAAGTTGGGATGTAGAATCTTCAGTTGAACTATCCAAAGCTCTGGAGAAACTGGGTGCAGTCTATATTCATGTGTCGAGTGCAGGTTTACATGTCGACCAGAAAATTGATGTGCATCCAAATTATCAGGTCCCTTTTGCTGAAGCGATTAAAAAGGACGTAAATATTCCAGTCATTGCAGTGGGTCTGATTACCGATGCACAGCAGGCAGAAGGCATACTGGAGTATAAACAGGCTGATGCGATCGCGATTGCACGTGCCTTGCTTTATGATCCACGCTGGCCTTGGCATGCTGCAGTAACGCTGGATGAAAAAATAGCAATTTCTCCACAATATTTACGTTCTGCACCGCATGGCTTAAATCACTTGTTTGAATCGTTTTAAGGCCATTTTTTCTTAGAAAGGCTTATAATAACGCATCTCAAACAACAGGACATTTCATATGATTATTGCGGTAATTGTGCCTATATTTTTATTATTGGCACTAGGTTACCTGAGTGTGAAATGTCAAATTCTAAAAAAAGAACAGGTTGAAATGGTAGGGGCCTTTGTCATCAAAGTGGCCTTACCGTTACTGTTCTTTCAGTTTCTAGCCTCTAAAGATCTGCATGAAATCTGGTATTTTGAATACTTTGCGATCTATACCTCTGTCACTTTATTACTTTATGGTTTCAGCTTCTGGCTGATGCGCCGTCAGTTCAAGAATACCTCTTCGCATAGTGCTGTTCTGTCCTTGGGCGCAGCGATGTCCAATACCGGATTGATTGGTACAGCAGTACTCACTTTATTGGTGGGACAGCATGCGATGACCTATACCTCATTGGTGGTCATTATTGAAAGCATGATTCTGATTCCGATGGTCTTAATCTTGGCTGCACTCGGTACCCAACATCAAGCCAATCTGGGGAGTCTTGTGAAAAGTACTATTCTGATGCTGTTTAAGAACCCTTTATTTATGGGGGTGATGCTGGGTATGGCCTGTGCGATTTTTGAAATTCGCCTGCCAATTTATCTGGATCAGGTCTTTGCCATGATTGGACAGACTGCCTCACCTTTGGCGCTGTTCGCGATTGGTGGCGGAATCGTGGGCATGAGTCTGAAATATGTGAATCTGCAAAGCTTCTATTTGGTATTTTCCAGCAATATCCTGATGCCGATCCTGATGTATCTGGGTCTGAGTCGATTGACTCATTTAAGTCAGGAAATGATCTATGCGGGTACCTTGATCGCAGCCCTACCTATGCCAACGATTTTTGGTATGTTAGGGCAGGCGTACGGCCTCAATGAGCGGACTCTAACGCCATTATTAATGAGTACCCTTGCAGGTTTTGTGGTTGCCAGTGGACTTATTACTTTGTGGTGGAGTTAACCAAGCTGGCTTATAAATCTATAGCCCATAAAAAAGCTCCAACAGGAGCTTTTTTATTTTGATAAAATTTGATTAACTTTTTTTGGCAGGTGCTTTTTTCTGCTCGGCAATCATTTTATCCACTGCTGCTAGAGATTCTCTGGCCTTAGGAATATTTTCCTGTGCTAGGGCTGCAAAGATCTTTTTCGCTTCAGGTAGGTTTTGCGGAACAATACTACCGTTGGCAAACATATTGCCAATCGCCATCAGGGCAGGGATATAGCCTTTTTTCGCCAGATCCTGAATACTGCTTAAACCTTGCTGGATCGGCTTTTCATTCTTGGTTTTAAAGCCGTTGCTGATGTCATATAAGGCTTTGGCATGAATAGCCGGCATATTACCCTTGCTAATAAGAGGCTGTAATTTTTTCAAAGCCTGCTGGTCAGAAGCTGTTGTTCCTTCAGCAAATAAAAGTATAGCCAGATCTACCGTCGCTTCATCAAAATTGGCTTCCGATGCGCGTTCTAGGTATTGCTTGGCTTTACCCAAATCCTGCTTAAGACCTAAAGTGCCACCGGTATAATTCTTACCTAGTACATAGTTGGCCACCGGATAACCTTTGCTGGCAGCCTGTTCATATAGTTGGATGGCTTTTTTTTCATCCTTGGCCGTGCCTTGGCCAGTTTGCGTTAAATAGCCTAAGTTATAGATGGCTTGTGCATTTCCCTGGCTGGCCAGTTTGCTTAAAGCATCGTAGGCACCCTTGAAATTCTTGGCATTCACCATCTCTTCAATTTTGGCAAATTGAGGATCGACTGGGGCATTTGAAGTGTTTGCGAGAGCAAATTGGCTGGACACTGCAAGAATTGCAGCAAGTACTAATTTTTTCATTGTTCCGATAACCTTAATTTTTCTAACACCTAATTCCATGGTGCGATTTTTGTCGTTTTCATCTACATCATAAGACGATTTCAGGCTTTGTAAATACTGAATATGTGACTAATTACAAATTATTTGAGAATCATAGAGGAGATGAATCAATAAAAGCGTGCTCGGGTTAAGGTGTGTTTTATTCAGTCAATCTTTGTCTATTTAATTGTTTAGCTTAATAAAAATAAAAAAGCCAGAATTGAATTCTGGCTTTTGCATCAAGAGAACAGTTAGTTATTGTGGACGTGCCACATCACCACTTAAAGCTTCAGGCAATTCAAGAACTTGTACGTCTAGCTCAGCCAATGCTTCAGGTTTGGCAACCACTAAAGCTTGATAACCTTCATCTGTACCAATGCTATTGACCACTTCGACGTCATTGTGCAGCTTGGTCGCAACAGCAGGTGCTTCGCCTGTACCTTGAATCACATGCAACCAGTGTTTTGGCTTGGCTTTAAACCATAAGCGAGCAATCACTTCCTGACCCAGATAACAACCTTTGTCATAGTGAATGCCTTCACGTTGATGCAGACGCAATTCCTGTGGCTGGAACAGGGTCGCAGTAGCTGCCTGAATCCAGGCCTGACCTGAGGTAATGGCTTGCTGTTGCCAAAGTATAATATCCGTTTCAGTTTCAAAAAAATCAGTCTGGATATCATTGATAACTGGATAAACCGGGCCAACCTGTTCCTGTTTCATTTTTGAAAAAGCGCCAAACTTTTTAATATGGCTGGCCAGTTCTGCTGCCTGATCTTCAGGGCTGACAATTTCAAAGCTTTCCGGATTAATTTTTTTCAACCAGATACCAAACTGGATACGTCCTTTCAAGCTACAGATCGCTGTATAGCGAGTCAGGTTTTCAGCCAGTGTTTCGACATTTAAAGTGACTTGACTCTGAAGGAATTTTTGCGCATCTACTCCATTCAGCGTAAATAAGGTAAAAGCAGGAGATGTTGCCATGATCAGCCTCAGTTTGAATACTCAAAATCAATCAAGCTATTGTGCAGCAAGCATTTAATAGAGGCAAACAAAAAAGCCAACAATCGGGATCGTTGGCCTTTTCAGGAGTGTCTAATTAGTGATGATGAGACGAGGTTGGGAGAGGTGAATCACAAGGGAATTTGCCTCCACAGACCCGTACCGTTTCCATCATGCCCTGATCTTCATGATCGAGGATATGACAGTGCTGTACAAAATCGCCTTCAAATTTCTTGTAGTGGCTTCGAAGAATAAATTTATAGTTCGCTTTGATAAATAGGGTATCCTTGAATTGTCCTTTCATACCACGATATTGCACATCATCTGTATCATTATCGTCAGGCGCTAATTCACTCACATCAACTTCTTTGGATTCGCCATTAGGGCCAGTGACAGTTTTTAAGATTTTAACAATCTGGAATGGATTAACATGAATATGGAAAGGGTGGCCACCGAAAGCTTCGGTCGTCAGTTCCCATTCATCCGCCTGCCCAATTTGTAACTGACGTACATATTCACGATCCGGATCTTTGGCATGTGTCCGACCGACTGATCCTTCGCCATCAAATGCATCTCCAAAACTGAGTAAGTCACCATCTTCTTTATGGCGAAAGCCAAATTTAAGGCCATTTGCGAAAGCCAGTTCAAATTTACTGTACTGTTTTGGTCTGGAAGCGACCAGCTTGTCAATTGCTGGAGTCATCAATGACGGATGATCAGTAAAGGCAGTAAGATCAAGTTTGGATAACTGAGTCTGAATTTCTTTGCTTAAACCAATTTTTTTAGCTCGCTCTTGTAGGAACTGGGCAGGAGTCTGTGCTTTTGTCTTGCTTGCCTGTACATTGACCCATCCCAGTAGTTGAGCATTGAAAGGATGGTTCGGAGCTAGTTGAGGGGTAATTTGACCCGTTGGGATCGGTGCATTCACTTCATCCTCAATATTTAATTTGGAGTCATAAATGCAGTATTTGTTGGTGGTTGGGAAGGTGACCATTGCATCATGACGATAACCAGGCTGGAACACAGACAGTGTTCTGCGCTGTACCTGAGTCATGGTCAAACCATCTTGAGCAATCGTATAAACAGGTAAGCTTTTTAAACTCTCATTAAACTCTTTTGGATCTGCTTCCTGATATGCCAGACAGGATTTAAGGGTGTTTGCGGCGCTAAATTTACTGGAGTTTGGCAGTTCTTTAATAATCAAACCAATGGTGTCGCGTACACCACCATGAATCATGCGCCAGCGATTAAAAGTATTCTGTTCAACTTTGATCTCTCCTAAAACTTTACCATTGATAGACGTATAAAAGTTCTGGCCGGCCCAAGAGCCAGGATTAGCGATATCTGTATAATCTTCCAGTAATCCTAAGCCTTTACCTTCGCAATTGTTAGGAATATCGAATTTTACATCCGGGTCAGGGTTAGAGCATCGATATTGAATTTGCTGGAATAGCAGGATGTTTTCATTTGGATAGCTATTTTTTTCTTTCCATAAAATGTCCATATCGCCTGTTTCAGTGACTTTGCCATTTTTTACTTTTGGTGTTCTTGAGCCTTCTACAATTAATGGGCCTGCCATACCGCTCGATACCTGAATAGCTGTTGAGCCATGCAGATG
Source organism: Acinetobacter sp. UBA2581 (assembly GCF_002339435.1). Classification (NCBI taxonomy): domain Bacteria; kingdom Pseudomonadati; phylum Pseudomonadota; class Gammaproteobacteria; order Moraxellales; family Moraxellaceae; genus Acinetobacter; species Acinetobacter sp. UBA2581. The sequence continues at coordinate 22,061 of NZ_DDLD01000057.1, forward strand.
GGCATGATACCAGTAGGTTCCTGCCGGATGATTCGGCTCCATTTTGTACTGATAGTCAAATTTTTCCTGAGGTTTAAATTTCAGGAAAACATTATCACTATTGCCTTGAGGGCTTACCCAGAAGCCATGGGTATGCAAGTTAGTAGTATTAAAGCAATGTGGATCGTTCACATTATCCACTTTGTCTGGGCAGGTGGCTTTCTGTTCAGGTGGAAGCTGGTTATTTAGGTTAATTTTCAGGGTTTCACCTTGTTTGACCCGGATCTGCGGACCGACTAAAAGGTCTTCAACAGACTCTCCAGCTTTTTTCTTGTTAAACAAGCTGGCATTAGTGAGATAACCTCTGACGAACAGTTGATCCCAGGTACTATTTCTCGGATTGTAAATCTTGCCGGTTTTATAAGCGACGATTAGTTCATGGGTGCCTTTGGAATTTTTTTGCAATAGTGGCGGATTGCTAATCAATGTATCGGGTGTTGTTGGAGAAGGTTGTGGGTTGTTGGGATTATTGGGAGTGGTTGGTGGGTTAGGGTTGTTGGGAGTTGGCGGTTTAGGATTGAAAGGATTTTTACCTCCATTCCAGCTTGCTGCCAGTACAGCGATCACTGCAGCAACGATACCGATAATGGCGAGTTGTATCATTGTAATCACCCTTATGTGCTTTTGTGATGAGTGTTGTTGTGAAGTAATTCGAGGGTAGATTTACAAAGTTGAGATACAGACTGTTATCACCAAATTAGGGGGAAGGCGACAGATGGTAGGCTGAAATGACGTGTATAAAGTATTTTAGAAAGGAATGTATTTCATAAGCCCCTGTTTATGCATAAATGCCTTATAAATATTTAACGTATTTCTAAAATTGTAAGAAAGTCTTAAAAAATATATGGAATTGAGAATGTAACTTATTTCGGGGTATGTCGAACCTGAAAAATGATTTTTTTCGCCTAAACTCATCGAGCCATATCTGCAATGAAATTTACTATTTTTGGCTAAGAGCTACGCTTAACACTGAAATAGAAAACATAAATTCAGCTTTTTATTAAATGAGCTATTTCTAAAATTGAAAGATTCTAAGCTTTGATTTCATATGAAATTTATCCTTAAACAGATTCCAAGAAATCGATTATTTTTTATGCGGTTATTAACACATCATACTAAAGAATGAGACCGATTTAGGTCAATTTTTCAGAAAAAATGCAATTTAGAGTCAAAATTCTAAAGTATGGGTCATAAATCTCGGTAAAAATGCCATTTTTATTATTTAAGTTTTTGAAAATTATAAGATTTGGGGAATGGGCTTTCGACGGCGTACAATGCCTTTATTAAAAAACAAGTCATCAAGATATTTTGATGAATAAAAAGAGTAATGAAAGAGGGCAGGCAAGCTATGAACAATAACTACCGGAAACCGCTGCAAGGTACCCAGCTGGAATATTATGACGTGCGACAAGCTGTAGAAGATATTCAGCCAGGCGCATATGCCAAACTTCCTTATACGTCTAAAGTACTGGCCGAGCAGCTGGTACGCCGTTGTGAGCCTGCGATTTTAGAACAGTCTTTACGCCAATTGATTGAGCGTAAACAGGAACATGATTTTCCTTGGTATCCGGCGCGTGTAGTGTGTCATGACATCTTAGGGCAAACAGCACTGGTCGATCTTGCCGGTCTGCGTGATGCGATTGCCGATCAGGGCGGTGATCCCTCTAAAGTTAATCCAGTGGTTCCAACCCAGCTGATTGTCGATCACTCATTAGCAGTAGAATACGGCGGCTTTGACCCAGATGCATTTGAGAAAAACCGTGCAGTAGAAGACCGCCGTAATGAAGACCGTTTCCATTTTATTGAATGGACCAAAACTGCGTTTGAAAATGTCGATGTGATTCCTGCTGGTAATGGCATCATGCACCAGATCAATCTGGAAAAAATGTCACCGGTGATTCAGAACCGTGATGGCGTGGCATTCCCAGATACTTGTGTCGGCACAGACTCTCATACCCCACATACCGATGCACTGGGCGTGATTTCAGTCGGTGTTGGTGGCTTAGAGGCTGAAAATGTGATGCTGGGTCGTGCATCTTGGATGCGTCTACCGGATATCATCGGGGTAGAGCTGGTTGGACAACGTCAACCAGGCATTACAGCGACGGATATCGTACTGGCTTTAACTGAATTCCTGCGTAAAGAACGTGTGGTTGGTGCTTATCTGGAATTCTTCGGTGAAGGCGCGGACAGCATGTCAGTCGGTGATCGAGCCACGATTTCTAACATGACCCCGGAATATGGTGCAACTGCTGCTATGTTCTATATCGATCAAAATACGATTGATTATCTGACGCTGACTGGTCGTGAATCTGAACAGGTGAAACTGGTTGAAACTTATGCCAAGGAAATTGGTCTGTGGTCATCAGAAATGACTCAGGCAGAATATCCACGTGTATTGCGTTTTGACTTGTCTACCGTAACTCGTAATATCGCGGGCCCATCGAATCCGCATGCACGTGTATCAACGTCTGATCTGAAAGAAAAAGGTATTGCAGGTGTGGTAGAGAACCGCACTGATGGCTTGATGCCAGATGGTGCAATCATCATCGCGGCGATTACCTCGTGTACCAATACGTCTAACCCACGTAATACCGTGGCAGCGGGCTTATTAGCGCGTAAAGCTAATGAGCTTGGCCTGGTGCGTAAACCTTGGGTGAAATCATCATTTGCGCCAGGTTCTAAAGCAGCAGCATTGTACTTGGAAGAGGCAGGTGTACTAAAGGATCTGGAAAAACTAGGCTTTGGTATCGTGGCGTATGCATGTACCACCTGTAACGGCATGTCGGGTGCGCTTGATCCGAAAATTCAGCAGGAAATTATAGACCGTGACCTGTACGCGACAGCGGTATTGTCGGGTAACCGTAACTTCGATGGCCGTATCCATCCTTATGCGAAGCAAGCCTTCTTGGCATCTCCACCCTTAGTGGTCGCGTATGCGATTGCCGGTACGATCCGTTTTGATATTGAGAAAGATGCACTAGGCACAGACAAGGATGGCAATCCGATTTACCTGAAAGACATCTGGCCATCGGATGAAGAAATTGATGCTTTGGTAAAAGAATCAGTCAAGCCAGAACAGTTCAAGAAAGTTTATATTCCGATGTTTGATCTAGGTGAGCGTGAGAAAGCTGCAAGTCCGCTGTATGACTGGCGTCCGCAAAGTACCTATATCCGCCGTCCGCCATATTGGGAAGGAGCTTTGGCTGCACCACGTACCCTTGCGAATATGCGTCCTTTAGCAATCCTTGGTGATAACATTACCACCGATCATTTATCTCCATCGAATGCGATTGTGTTGGATTCGGCAGCGGGTCAATATCTGGTGAAAATGGGCTTGCCTGAGGAAGATTTCAACTCTTATGCAACGCACCGTGGCGATCACCTGACTGCACAGCGTGCAACTTTGGCAAATCCAAAGCTGTATAACGAGATGGTGGTACGTTCTGACGGCACCATTAAGCAAGGTTCTAAAGCGCGTGTAGAGCCGGAAGGTGAAGTGATGCGTATGTGGGAAGCGATTGAAACCTACATGAACCGTAAGCAACCGCTCATCATTGTTGCAGGTAAAGATTATGGTCAGGGTTCAAGCCGTGATTGGGCTGCAAAAGGCGTGCGTCTAGCAGGGGTGGAAGCCATTGTTGCAGAAGGATTCGAGCGTATTCACCGTACCAATTTGGTGGGTATGGGCGTTTTACCGCTTGAGTTTAAAGCGGGGACTGATCGTAAAACTTTAGCTTTAGATGGTACAGAGCTGTATAGCGTGATTGGGAACATCGCGCCACGTTCGACGTTGACTTTAGTCATTGAGCGCTCAACTGCTGATGGTAAAAATCAGATCATGGAAGTGCCTGTCACCTGTCGTTTAGATACTGAAGAAGAAGTGTCTGTGTATGAAGCGGGTGGGGTGTTACAACGCTTTGCGCAGGATTTTTTGGAAGGGAATGTTTAATTAAATCCACCCCAACCCTCCTTTGAAAAAGAAGGGTTCCGCCCTTTTCTTGTGCCATATATGGCTCAGGGCTAGGGGAGATTAAAGTTATTGATATTGTTGTAAAAAGACCCTATTTTAGGGTGGGGTCTTTTGTTTGGTGAAGTAATGTTTTTTTATATTGATGAGAGTGGGCATACAGGTAATAATTTATTTGATAGAACACAACCATATTTATATTATGGTGTTATAAGCTCCTCGGTTAATTTAGATATTTTGGCGTTAGAAGAAATTTCAAAAATTAAAAGAGAACTTGGCGTTGACCGTTTGCATGCTGCAGAATTGGGTGAGTTTAAATTAGCTGAATTAAGTGAATATTTAAAAAAAGTATCAAAAAAATTTTCATTAGCATTTGATTTTTATAGGGTGAAAAAAGAAGACTATCCTGTTATATGTTTTTTTGATCAGGTCTTTGATCAGGGAATTAATCCTGCAATGACATGGTCAGGTTATTGGACACCATTAAGGTATGTATTATTAGCAAAATTAAACTTTCTTTTTACTCATGAACTAAAAAAATTAGCGTGGGAAGCAAGGCTGTGTTCTAGAGATCATGAGGCTGATAAGAAGGTTATATACATTTGTGAGCAATTAATCAGTCAGTTAGGACGATTAAATGACTATAGATCGAGGGAGTTGTTTTTAGATGCCCTTACTTGGGCAAAAAATAATATAAGAGAGTTAAATTTTAATGCTAAAACAAAGAGAGAGAGAAATTTCATTTCTCCAAATTTAATTGGATTCCAAGCAGTTTATTGGGGCATAAATAAACGAGCAAAGAAGAAAAAGAAAAAAGTCTTAGGCATCATAGTAGATCAGCAAGATCAATTTAATACATCACAGGATTATTTATTACAGGTTTATAGAAATGCACAGGGATTTTATTATCCGCATGATTGGGGACTAGGTGGTATGGATTATAGAAATATACCTTTAACTATCCCAAAATTTCAGAGTTCGAAAACTTCTGTTGGTTTAGAGCTTGTTGATATTTATTTATGGTTATTTAAAAGATTTTTAGATCATAAACGGCTTTGTTGCACAAA
>NZ_DDLD01000049.1:0-35414 GCF_002339435.1 Acinetobacter sp. UBA2581
ATTTCATCGAACTCAGGTTATTAAAGTTAAATTTAAGGTATTCATTTTTAAGTTGAGCTTTGAAGCTTAAACTTCTTTTGCTAAATTAAATATAAAAAAAATAGTTTATTAGCATTTTTAGCGCATAGCATTGCAATGATCGAGATTTGAAAAGGCTCAGCCTGTGATGCACAATAACCTTAAGAATACTCTGTGACCTGAATGAAGATTATGTGCCAGCTACTGGGAATGAATTGTGCGACACCAACAGATATTACCTTTTCATTTCGAGGTTTTTCTCAGCGGGCGGGGATTACCTCAGATCATTCTGATGGTTTTGGGATTGCTTTCTTTGAAGATAAGGCTTGCCGATTATTCGTTGATAATCAGTCTGCTGTTGAGTCACCGATTGCAGAACTGGTGCGTAATTATCCGATCAAATCCCGTAATGTGATTGCACATATCCGTAAGGCGACACAGGGCAAAATTAATCTTGAAAATTCGCATCCGTTTAGCCGTGAATTATGGGGACGAGAATGGATCTTTGCCCATAATGGTGATTTAAAAGATTTTTTACCTGAGCTTTCGGGCCGTTTTACGCCAGTTGGGAATACTGACAGTGAGCGCGCTTTCTGTTATTTGCTGGATCAACTGGTGAAACGGTTTGGTTATGATGAACCGAAGCTGGATCAGGTCTTTGATTTGCTGGCTGATATTTCTCCATCCATTGCAGAGCATGGCACTTTTAATTTCTGTCTGTCCAATGGTCAGGCATTATTTACCTATGCAACGACTAAACTGCATTGGCTGGTGCGTGAATATCCATTTAAGCCCGCCCAACTCATTGATATCGAAGTTGAAGTGGATTTTAGTCAGGTCACCACGCCTGAAGATCGGGTCGCTGTGATTACTACGGAACCGCTAACGCAGAATGAAGAATGGACAGCATTTCAAGAAGGTGAAATGATTTTGTTCAGAGATGGAGCCAAATATCGTTCTCAATTGACACATGTCGCCCGTCTGGAAAGAGAGCGTCTGGATCCTTCGCTAAAACGGGTGACTAAAGCAGATTTATATTAAGTCTGGTTAAAATCCGATATTAAAAAACAGGACATCGCTCCTGTTTTTTTTGAATTTGATATTTATTTTATAGTGAAATCATTAAAATAAATAAACCATGAAATATAAAATCGATTAAAAAATACTTTATTCTTGTGGTCGGGTTTAAAATATAATTGATTGGATAAACAAGGATTTACATTAATTAAATAGAAAATAAGCTGAAAACCAACTGATTTACTTCATTTTTATTTAAATTAATTAGATATATGATCTTTTTCAAGCGATAAATCATTAATATCAATAGGTGGTCGTAATGAAAATGAAATGGGTTCCAGATTATAATACTGGCATCGATGTGATTGACGATCAGCACAAACGAATTCTCGATTATATCAATGAGATTGATGGAATTGATGCCAATACCGATCGTGCTCGTATTAAACAGATTCTAGAAAATATTATTGATTATACCCAGTCGCATTTTACCTTTGAAGAATCACTTCAGGAAGAAGCGGGTTATAAATATCGTGTGCCACATAAACGTGTGCATGACCTATTTATTAAAAAGATTGAATCTTATCGTGACCGTTTTGAATTGGGCCAATCTATTGAAGCGGAATTACATGAAGTATTATCTAAATGGCTGATCAATCATATTCAGCACGATGATGCGGATTATGTCGGTGCAGTAAAAGAAAATATGATGGGAATTATTAAAGATAAGGAAAAGAAAAAGGGTAAAAACTGGTTTGCCCGTTTCTTCTCATAACTCGATTCTTCTTAAAATAAAGACAAATCGGGAAAATAAAAAATAAAGCTTAATAACAAAAATAAAGCTTAATAATAAATTTGCGCAGCAAATCACGGGCATGGTGGTTTGCTTTTTTGTTTTTGATTTTCATCGCCTCACAAGGCAAAATAGCGCTAGATTTTTATAGGAATACATCATGCAGGACAATGCTATGTCAAAATGGTTATCGCCTCTGATGGCTTTCTGTTTATCCTTCCTTATCATTGCGACACTCGCACCGATAACAGGTATTCAGATTGACCGTCAGCTTGATTTCTGGATGTTGTGGTTAGCGACCATGCTAATACTGGCTCTTCCAGTCTGTTATCTGGAAATTGCTCTGGCGAAACGCTCAAAAACCACTGCACTACAGGCATTGTCGAGCCTTACTCGTGAAGCTGATAGTTCTCAGCGCTGGCGGATCGTCGGCTGGCTGGCAGTTGTATTTATTCCATTCCTTGCGGGTGCAATGCTCAATTATGCTTCTAATGTGATTGCAGTTGCCAATCTCGATGTTCAGCAGCCAGTGATTTTTGCGGTGCTGGCAATTGCTGCATTTGTATTGTCGCTGATACCACGTTTAATTCTGGTTGGGATCACTGCGATCGGCGTACTTGCATCCTTGATTATGGCGAATGTGATGGGAACTGAATTACCGGCTTGGCAGGTAACACCCTTCCAATTCGTAGAGTGGGGCAATGCCACTGTATTGGCTTTGGTAGCAAGTGGTCTGGGTATGGGGCTGTATTGGCAATCAAGCTTGGCTGTCGTAAAACAGCAGGATGTTGCGACTAAAACAGCCGTACCGATTTGGGTGGCGCAGCTATTAGCGATCATCGCCTTTGGTTTCTTTGCAGTGAAAGCTGAAATCCCTGCATTTGCTTTAATCGCAGCCATTGTCGCAGCCACTGCTTTGCTTATACAAATGGCACGTGAGCAATTACAGCAACGTCAAATAAATATCATTATTCAGTGGGCGATTGTGATTGCTGCCATCTTGGTCTGGTTAATTCCAAATGTTGCTCCAATTTTCAATAATCTGCTGATTCTTTGGGGACTGGTGATCTGTCTGATTTATGCCTTGTTTGCTGGCTGGATCATGAAAATCAGTCATTTGCGTAAATCGATGAACTTCAGTTCAGAAGCGGTGTATAACATCTGGCGTATCGCAGTACGTATTGTCTTGCCAGTTGCAATTATTTTGGCCATTGTTGCTGTACTAGGACAATTTTTCTGATGACTGAGGCAATGATCTGGGTGACCTATGCTACCTTGGAACAACAGTTTCATATTGCCGTACCTTTCCAGCCCGACATGACCGCATTGGATGCAATTGAGCAAAGCGGAATCCGTGCACATGTAGAATTGCCTGAACCTCTGAGTCTGGGTATTTTTGGCGTTAAGCTACAGGATCACACCCAGCCATTGGCAGTAGGGGATCGGGTAGAGATTTATCGTGCTTTAACCATTAATCCCAAGGATATTCGCCGTAAACGCGCTGAAAAGAATCCGGTGGGCCGTTATGCCAAAGGTAACCGTTTCAAGCAAAATAAACGTTCCGATTAGTGGAATGTGGCTTTATTGAACAGATGGTCTGATTATTTGATAAATCAATCTATTTAATTAAAAAAACCCCTGATCATACAGGGGTTTTTTTATGCAAAACCGATTATAGTGGTGGAGCATTTAAGATCGCTTCTTTGGAACCTGGTAGACCTGGCTGAGATTCTGGAATGGTTTCCAGACCTTCAATACGTTCTACGATACCAGACTGATTAAAGTAAATTTTTAGATGCTGGCCTTGGGCTGCTGGGATCTTGGCTTTTTTAGCATAGGTTCCTGGGGTATAGTTGTAGATGTAGTCCCAGCGTAGCGGATTGAGCGGATCAGATACTGTTGGACTACCGAGCAGGAAACGCACCTGTTGGTGGCTCATTCCTACCTGAATTTTAGAGGCTTGTGCTTGAGTTAAAGGTGTTCCTTGAGGAATATCAACTTTGTACACACCTAATGTCGAACAGCCGACAAGCAATGAAGTGACGAATAACGTCAGCATGATTTTTTGCATTTTGCTACACTATCCCAAATTAATTATGATGCATTTGATCCAAGGATAGATCATACTGCATCTAAACTTTGTTGCCTATTCCAACTTTGATTTTGTTGAGAGACCTTTTTACATGCCTATTTCAAACCAAGATTTACGAAAAGCTGGACTGAAAGTTACCCTTCCACGAATTAAAATATTAGAACTATTAGAAAACTCTAGACAGCATCACCTTAGCGCTGAAGACATTTATAAGACTTTACTCGAACAAGGGGAAGATGTGGGTCTTGCAACTGTGTATCGTGTGTTAACACAATTTGAGGCAGCAGGGATTATCGAGCGTCATAATTTTGAAAATAATCACTCAGTTTTTGAAATTATGCAAGAAGATCATCACGATCACTTGGTTTGTCAAAATTGCAACAAAGTCGTTGAATTTACAAATGATGTTATTGAACATGAACAGCACGAAGTTGCGAAGAAATTTGGTTTTGCATTGACTGGTCATTCACTTAATCTTTACGGTTATTGTGACGCGCCTGAATGTCAGGAAGCTTACCGTAAGAAATAATTCAGTTTTTGGCTGAAATAAAAACAGGCTTTATTAAAAGCCTGTTTTTTTTATGCTTGGAAAATGATCAGGTTTGACCATCAAAAGTAATATTGGAATGCGCACGTAATAAATGCTCTCCACCTTCTTCTGACAGTTTGATTTGCAGACGCAGGTCGTTTGGTGAGTCAGCATGTTTTAGTGCATCTTTATAGCTAATCTGCTTGGCCTTATACAGGTCATATAATGCCTGGTCGAAGGTTTGCATGCCCAGTTCACGTGAACGTTTCATCAGATCCTTGATCTCATGCACATCACCTTTACGGATCAGATCCGCAATCAATGGCGAATTGATCAGGATTTCAATCGCTGCACGGCGGCCATTACCATCAATGGTAGGAATCAATTGCTGTGCCACAATGGCTTTCATGTTGAGGGACAGATCCATAAACAGCTGGCTGTGACGGTCGACTTCGAAGAAGTGAATGATACGGTCGATGGCCTGGTTAGCGTTGTTGGCGTGCAGGGTCGCAAAAACCAGGTGACCGGTTTCCGCAAAGGCAATCGCATAGTCCATGGTTTCGCGAGAACGAATCTCACCAATCAGAATCACATCTGGTGCCTGACGTAAGGTATTTTTCAATGCCACTTCAAAGGAGTCAGTATCAATGCCGACTTCGCGCTGGGTGATGATACAGCCCTTATGCTGGTGCACAAATTCGATCGGGTCTTCAATGGTAATGATATGACCTTTGGAATTTTCATTACGGTAGCCAATCAAAGAGGCGAGGGAAGTAGATTTACCCGTACCGGTTGCACCTACAAAAATAATGATTCCGCGTTTGGTCATCGCCAGTTCTTTTAGAATAGGCGGTAACTTCAGCTCATCCATAGTCGGAATGACGGTTTCAATACGGCGCAGCACCATGCCTGGCTGATCACGTTGCTGAAAAGCACTAACACGGAAACGTGCCGATTTGTCGGGGTTGCTGATGGCGAAGTTACACTCACGTGTGTCAGCAAATTCCTTGCGCTGCTTCTCGGTCATGATTGAGTTAAGTAGCTGCCCCACAGCCGCGCCCGGCAATTTTACCGAGCCAATCGGTACAATCTGACCGTTAATCTTGATAGAGGGTTCAACATCGGCTGTAATGAACAGATCCGAGGCCTTTTTCTCTACCATATAGTTGAGTAAGCCGTTAAAGTCCATGATAAAACCCCAAAAAATTAATTATTTTTATAAGAATGATTCAGGCTGTTTTGCTGCAGTACGGGCAACTTGCGGACTGATAATACCTTTCGATACCAGCGTTTTCAGACTTTGATCCAGCGTGGTCATGCCATAGTTAGCACCGGTTTGAATCGCAGAGTACATCTGTGCCACTTTGTTTTCACGGATCAGGTTACGGATGGCTGGAATACCGATCATGATTTCATGTGCAGCCACACGACCACCTCCATTTTTCTTCAACAGGGTTTGTGAAATAACGGCTTGCAGCGATTCAGACAACATGGCACGGACCATGTCTTTTTCTTCAGCAGGGAACACGTCAATCACACGGTCAATGGTTTTTGCCGCTGAGGTGGTATGCAGGGTACCGAAGACCAAGTGACCGGTTTCCGCAGCAGTCAATGCCAGACGGATGGTTTCAAGGTCACGCATCTCACCGACCAGAATAATATCCGGGTCTTCACGTAATGCAGAACGTAATGCTTCATTAAATCCATGCGTGTCACGATGCACTTCACGCTGGTTGATCAGACATTTTTTTGATTGGTGTACAAATTCGATTGGATCTTCGACTGTCAGGATATGGTCATAGCGATTGTCATTGATATAGTCCAGCATCGCTGCAAGCGTCGTTGATTTACCCGAACCGGTTGGTCCTGTCACCAGTACAATACCACGTGGATATTCACAGATATCTTTAAAGATCTGGCCCATACCTAGATCTTCAATGGTCAGTACTTTAGATGGAATAGTACGGAATACTGCGCCTGCACCGCGGTTCTGGTTAAATGCGTTCACACGGAAACGGGCCACGCCTGGAACTTCAAATGAGAAGTCAGTTTCCAGATTTTCTTCATAATCACGGCGTTGCTTGTCGTTCATGATGTCGTACACCAGTTTGTGTACTTCTTTATGTTCCAGTGCAGGCAGGTTGATGCGGCGTACTTCCCCGTCCACACGAATCATAGGTGGCAAGCCTGCTGATAAGTGTAAATCCGACGCACCATTTTTAGCAGAAAAGGCTAACAGTTCTGTAATATCCATAAGGTCCCCGAGTTCATTAAAATGTTATTTATTTTGCTAGAATAATAAGGCTTTCCCACAGCTTAACCAACACTTAGTTGATGAGCAAGGGAAAAAAATCCGCACGAAATGAGAACCCCATCAATGAATATGCTGCAACAGTCACGAAATCAGGTTTTAGCTCAGATCCAGTCCGCCTGCGCTCTGGCCGGGCGTGAGCCGGATTCGGTGCAACTTCTGGCCGTCTCCAAAACCCAGCCTAGTCCTGTGCTGGCAGAAATGTATCAGGCTGGTCAGCGTGCCTTTGGTGAAAACTATTTACAGGAAGCCCTAGAAAAAATCACGGCACTCAAAGACCTGGATATTGAGTGGCATTTTATCGGTCATGTGCAGCGCAACAAAACCAAACATCTGGCAGAAAATTTTGCCTGGGTGCATGGGGTAGATCGCCTGATTATTGCTGAACGTTTATCTAATCAGCGTAGTGATTCTCAAGCTGCGCTTAATATCTGCCTGCAAGTCAATATTGATGGGCAGGATACTAAGGACGGTTGTCAGCCTGAGGAAGTAGCAAAACTGGTGACACAGGTCAGTCAATTACCGAATTTGCGCTTACGTGGTTTGATGGTGATTCCTGCGCCAGATAATACCCAAGCCTTTGCGGATGCCAAAGCCTTGTTCGAAGAGGTCAAAAGCCAACATGCAAAACCTGAAGACTGGGATACTTTAAGTATGGGGATGTCTGCCGACATGACTGAGGCGATTGCAGCAGGTTCTACCATGGTACGTGTGGGAACTGCCTTGTTTGGCGCACGTCCTAAAAAAGCGGACTGATGTGTACTAACAATTGAGTTTTGGGAAAGCGTTATTGCAGAGTAGTTGATAACGCTTTTTTTCTTTGGGGTTCCAGCCATTGGGCCATAAGCCAGGCAAAGAAAATTAAGCTGCACATGCTCATAAATAAGGATAAAACGGCACCCTCAAGACCATGATCAAGCGTTGCAGGAAAGCAGCCTAGAATAAAAAGCAGTAAAGGGAAATGAGTGACATAAAGTGTATAGGAGAAATTTGCAGACTGAGGCCAAACTGGTTGATATTGGCTTTGTTGATGTTGCAGCTGCACAATCCAGCAGACAAAGGCGAGTCCCATACACAGGTTAAACGGCACAAAATAATTTACACGATATAAGTCAGCCTGTTCAATGACATGAAACTGGTAAGCATCCGCACAGGCAATCATAAACGCCAAGCCAAACAGTACTAATTTAACGAGTTGTAGTCGATTCAAAAAACGCAGCTGAATCTGCCGGAATGAACTGGCAAAGGCAACTAGCCAGAGCAGAAAATAAAACAGAAACTGAAAGTTCAGTATGGAAAGCCCTAGAAGCAAGATAAAAAAGCCAATTTTAGCAATTGCAGAATCTTTTAAAAAAGGCAGAAATCCGGCCAGCACATAAAACCAGACTTCAAAGCTTAGGCTCCAGAGCGGTGCATTGGCAGATACCGTCGGTGTAATAAAGCCATTGAGAAAGAATAAAGAACCCAGAAAATCCCGAGTATCAATGTTATAGGCAGTCCGGATCATCATGCCAAAACTGTTCTGGAACTCATGGCTATGTGAAGCAAAAAATGTAGGTGCTATTGCATATAGAATTAGACTGAAAGCGGATGCAAACAGAAAGGGCGGTAAAATGCGGCGATAACGCTGCCGTATATACTGCCGCAGATTAAAATTTTCATGTTTTTGGATGTTGTTCTGAATCGAAGTCCCGATTAAAAAGCCACTGAGCACAAAAAAGATCATCACAGCAGCCTGGCCTAATAGACGTACCCAGGAATATAGGCTCAGATCAAAAGGTGCGGTAAAAGCCTGAAAACTATGACTGAATAGCACCACAATGGCACTGATACCCCGTAAGCTCTCAAGTTGTAAGCTGAAATAGGGCGAGAGCTTGTCCGAGGTAGAGTTCATGCTTTAACCTATAATTTGAATAGTACTGGCACCGGCACCGACCGGTTTCACCTGAATCTGGACCGGAATCCGTTCATGCATCTCCTGCACATGTGAAATCAGCACTACTTTACGCCCCTGACTTTGTAAATGATCTAAAGCATTCATGACCATATGTAAGGAAGCCGGGTCTAAAGTACCAAAACCTTCATCAATAAATAGCGATTCCAGCTTCATAGAGCCGGAAGCCATATTGGCAATCGCTAAGGCCAGAGCCAGAGAGACCAGGAAAGTTTCACCGCCAGAGAGTGACAGGACAGGACGTACTTCACTGTTCATATCCAGATCGATAATCGCCAGACTTAAACTGTCTGGAATCCGGTACAGCTGATAACGCGGCGCCAGGGGCTGTAATTGCTGATTGGCATATTCGACCAGAATATCTAGATGATGTTCCTGCGCGATTTTCTGGAATTTGGTGCCTTCCTTATGGCCGATCAGGTCATAGATCCGGCCCCAACGATATTCTTCAGCTTTGACCTGTTCAATCTGATGCTGGTAGCGTTGTAAGGTCGATTGGTTATTGGTATGTATTCTTAATTTGGTAGCAACCTCATTACAGGCATTTTCCTGTTCAGCTTTTTCCTGTGCCAGACTACTTAAGCGCAGTTCAACTTCTTCAAAGCTAAGTTCAGGCTTGGACTTCAAATGATGCTGATATTGTTCTTCCAGAATGTCCCAAGCCGTTTTGGCATTTTCAACCGCCTGATATTGTGCCTGTAATTGCTGGCGAATTTGCTGATGCTGTTGCAAGTCAATATCCAAGCAATGCTGGATATGCTCGGCATCAAATTCAGGATGTGTATTTTGCCAGTCTTGAATAGATTGCTGGCATTGCCTAATCTGCTGTTCTAGTTGCTGAATCTGGGTGATGAAACTCTGTTTTTTCAGTTCAGCTTGTTGCAAATGCTGATCATGCTGCTGGGTCATCAGACTCTGTGCCCGTAGCTGTTCATCCAACGCCTGTTGTTGTTGCTCCAGATGGTCACGCCATTCCTGTGCTTTAGGATAAATCTGTCCGGCATGTGTGAGGGTCAGATGGTTGAGCTGTTCACGTAGTGCTTTGCCCATATTCAGCGCCGTATTCATCTTTTGCTGTAACTGAGCATCATATTGTTGATGCAGGCTGAGCAGATCACGTGCCTTTTCAATCTGCTGATTTAAGCTTTGGATGTGAGTCTCTAGGGTTTTGAATTCCTGAGACTGTTTCTGACGTTGTTGCAGTTGTTGAGATAACTGCTGACAGCTTGATGAGGCATCAGTAATCCAGGATTTCTGCAAGGACTCAGGCAGTAGATGAAGAACTGGCTGAATCATTTGTTCTAGCTGTAAATGCTGCTGCATGCTAAAACGTAACTGATCTAACTGTTGCTGTTGCTGACGCCATTTTTTCCAGTCACTTTGCTGATTTTGCAGGGTCTGTGCTAGCTGCTGTTGCTCTTGTTGAAGTTGAAGCACATGCTGGCCAAGCTGTTGCTGCAAATGATCTGTACTCTGGCTTAAATCCAACAGCAAATCAAATTGCTGAAGATCCTGATTCAACTGAACCTTCTGCTGTTGTAGTGTCGTACTAAGCTGACTGCTGCGTTGCTGATGTTGCTCAATTAAGGTTTGCAGTTGAGATTGCTGGATTTGTGCTTGCTGCCATGTCTGAGTCAGTTGCTGTAGTTTTTTCTGAGCTTCCTGAAGCTGCTGATCATGTAGTTGTTGCAAAGCATTTTCTAGCAGTTTCT
Source organism: Acinetobacter sp. UBA2581 (assembly GCF_002339435.1). Lineage (NCBI taxonomy): Bacteria > Pseudomonadati > Pseudomonadota > Gammaproteobacteria > Moraxellales > Moraxellaceae > Acinetobacter > Acinetobacter sp. UBA2581. The sequence goes on from NZ_DDLD01000049.1 coordinate 10,427, forward strand.
GATGCTGTACAAAAGGATGCTCATGACTGCCACAGACCATACAAGGCTCATTTGGTTTCAGCTGTGCACGTAATTCCTGCACACTTTGTGCCTGTAATAAACGTTGCTGAGCCAGTACTTGTTGCAATTGTTCGAAGGCCTGTTCTGCTTCCTGACGTTGTTGCTGCAATTGAACCCACTCGGTTTCTAGTTGTTTTAAACGATCATGATAGCTTTCTAACTCGCGATTCAATTGCAGGCTTTCAGTTTCTAAGAGAGCCATTTGCTGTACGGTTCGCATCAAAGCTTCAAGCTTCGAATGCTGGGTACTGAGTTGCTGTTGTTGGGTCTGGAACTGTTGGATTTGCTGTTCAAGCTGATCCAGATGAGTATAGCGCTGAGTGAATTCCTGCAAGCTGGCAGATAAAGCCTGTTGCTGCTGTTCCAGTTCAGTGCGGCTGGATTGGAAAAGTGCTGAGTGCTGCCGCATGAATTTCTGATGCAGTTCCTGATAATCCTGCAAGCGTTGTAAGGTTGCTTGTGGCTCGTCATCAAAAACCGCTAAGAAGCTCTGTTGTTCCAGTTGCTTTTGAATCTGATGGTACTGAGTCTGAACCTGTTGTGAACGTTGCTCAGTCTGCACCAGCTGATTCTGAACAGGCTGAATCTGCTGGGTTCTATAGGTCTGCTGTTCGGCTAAAAGCTGCTTATACTGCTCGCCAATCGATAGCATTTCATGATCCAGTTTGAGTCCCTGATCCAGATAAGGTTTGATCTTCTGAAACTCTTGTTGCTGCTGTTGTTGCTGTTGCTGAATATGCTGCAATTTGCGCTGCTCACTATCACGCTGCTGCTGAACGGACGTGAATTCGGCAACAAAGTTTTGCTGCTCAGTCAGTAAATGGCTACGCTGTTTCTGAAACTGCTGTTGCTGGACAAACTGTTCCCGGATCTGCTGAAACTGATCCAGTTGATCTAATAACTGTTTTTGCGGTGTCATTTTCTGTTCAGCATCCAGCTGAACCGTATAGATTTCTTTTTTGGCCTGAATTTCAGTATAGAGATAATGCTGCTGGCGATGCCATTTCAGGTCATTTTCCAGTACTTTTTCGCTCTGGTTTAGATGCTCAACCACCTGTTTTAAAGTCGTGTGTTGCTGCTGTAGGGCAGCAATATCTTCTTCAGATAATAGTTCCAGATGACCGATTAATTTTTCCAGATCAGCGCGTTTTTGCTTCACCTCACTGTGTTTTTCAAAGGCCTTCTGGCTGACCAGACTGAAAATCTGAGAATTGGTCAGATACTCCAACAGATCGGCACGTTCATTATCTTTGGCTTTCAGAAAAGCGCCAACTTCGGACTGCGCCAATAAAACTGCACGAGTAAATTGCTCAAAACTCAAGCCAACCAGTTTTTCAATCAGCGGCGTGCATTCAGAAATCTTCTGGTTTAGAACCCGTTGATCATCCAGACAGGTAATAGCACGATCGACCTTTAAATTACCATCCACTTTCTGCCGGGCACGACGAATTTCCCAGCGTGCCGTATAGCGTTTCTGGTCTAGGGCAATAAATTCAAGCTCGGCAAAACCCTGTACGCAGCCACGGCGCAGAATATTTTTGGAGTCCTTGATCGAGACATCCTGGCCACCTGCATCTTTCAGGCTACCTGTGGCGCCTTTTAAACGTGGAATTTCGTTATACAAGGCCAGGCACATGGCATCAAGCAGGGTGGATTTACCAGCACCGGTTTTTCCGGTAATTGCAATCAGGCCAGCATGTGCCAGTGGATTCGATTCAAAATCAATATGATGCGTACCAGCGAGAGAAGCGAGGTTATTTAGGCTCAGACGGATAATTTTCATGGCTGATCCTAAGCTTGTTGTTTTTGTGCAAGTTCATGTTGGGCTTCGACCAGTAACTGCTGAAAATCTTGCTGCACTGAATGATCCTGGCTATAGCCCATTTTTTCCCAGATATTGAAAAACAGTGATTCAGGCGTTGGAGGTACCAAGTCAATTTTAGAGCTATCAGCCTGATCTTCTGCCTGACGTTGATAAATCCGGCTGATGCGTAACAGACGATAACGATTTGGCGGCAGTGCCTGTTCAATCTGCTGACGTAAATCTACTGATGGCGGTGCATCAGTAGTGTATTCAATTTCCAGAAAATGTCGTGCTGCCAGATGCTCAATTTCCCCAGTCGGCAGTGCTTTTACTTTGCTGAGCAGATTTTCCAGATTTTCCCGAATTCTAAATAGCTCGACATTACGAGGAACTTTTAGTGCTTCAAACTGAAAACGCTGTTCAGCATTTTGTTCAGGATCGATTCTGACTTCAACAACCTGATGCGAATAGTTGATCTCACTAAAGGATAGGGGAATCGGGGAGCCACTATAGCGAATATGCGGCTGACCGACTTTCTGCGGTTTATGCAGATGTCCCAGAGCGACATAGTCAATGACTTCATCAAATAGCGCCGTTGAGAGAGCCTCTTCATTGCCGACGATAATTGGACGTTCGGAATCGGAAGTTTCACCGCCTTGCATATGTGCATGTGACATAAGAATCAGTGCCTGATGTGGCTGCTTACGTGCTTTGGCTTCGGCAATCAACTGTTGGTGCAGATAGCTGATGGCATTCTGGCTATTATGGGTATGTTCATTAATACCGGTAATTTCGGCGCTACGTAAATAAGGCAGGGTTAGGCACCAGGCAATAATCTCTTGCTGCTGGTCATAAATTGGAACCAGCAAACGATCCAGATCAAGAGCATTGTCCGCAGTCCGGCCGACAATACCCACCGCTTTGGCATTGAATTTGGTCAATAAAGGCTGAACCTGCTCAATCCGGTAACCTGAATCATGGTTGCCGGCAATCATCAGGGTTTGCATATGCGGTGCCAGTTCATGGGCATCGGCAAGGAATTGATAAAGCTGTCTTTGGGCACTGGAAGCGGGATTGATGACATCAAAAATATCACCGGCAATCAGTAGAGCATGTGGCTGTTTTTCCTTGATTTGTTCAAGGAGCCAATTCAGGAATTGCGCATGTTCAAATTCACGGTCATGGTTATGGAAAAACTGTCCCAAATGCCAATCAGAAGTATGTAGAAAATGAACTGCCATGTATACCCACCTTTATTTTTGCCTTCCTACTATAGAAAAAAGCCCAGCTAAAAATCTACTTGAAAAAAATATTTTGATCTATTTCATTGCTGCCCGTCATTAAAACTATTTTCAGCGTAGTTTTGAATATAAGAATAATACTTGTGAAATCAATAAAATATGATGTTTATATATAAAGTGTTGAATACAGCGTTTTTATTTTAAATCTTACTTCAGGCAATTTCATAACATCTGAATAGCAGAACCAATATTTTTATAAAAATTGCTAAAAACAGATTTGAAAAACTACAGGCAATCATTATTTTATGCTGCATAAGAAGCTAATAAAGATTGGCAGGCGAATTGTTAAAAACAGTTCGTCCAAAAAATAAAAACCGACGATTCGAGTGATGATGAAATCGTCGGTCAAAGATTTGTGTATAGTGAAAATTTTGGCTGCTATTCAAAATTTTCTAAAACACTGGACTTATTGCTTTAGCAAAGAGAACGAAAATTTGTGGATGCCAGTCCAAATTTCCGAACCTTGTACCCTATATAACGTCAGCATCTCGCTTTAGGTTGACAATAAAATGAAAAAAAAATTAATTTTTTTTATACTAGTTGATTAATTGTCCTTGAGTCCTGCTAATGGTGCCTCTAACTCGCTATTTTCTCTGGTTTTTCTTCCTATGTTTTATTTTTACCTGCATTTGCGGGGTTGTGGCGGCGTTAATGCCGACTGGCATGGGTGCAGTATTAACCATTGTGCCTTATCTGGTGGCGATGATCTGGGTACTGTTTAATTTTTTAAAAAAGGAACAACGGGCGCCAACCCAAGCAGAACGTAAAAAATTCACCTTAGGATTCAGTCTGATTTACTGGGGCTATAATCTGGTATTTTTAATTCTAGGGATTGCTATTGCGACGCGTTCCAATCCGAATGCCTGGCAGGACTTTTTACTATATCTGCAACAGCCCCAATTTATGAGTATTGTCGTGATCATGTTCCTGCTCATCGCGATTCCGCTTTATCTGCTGACCTACTGGTTTTATGGCAAACAGGCACAGCGTATGGCAGCAAAAATGTTTGGCTAGGATTTCCTGCTCTTTATATCAAAATTGTTGAGATTAAATTCAAAATGCTAAATCAGGCTGATAGAAAATTAGAAGTGACGTATAATTTGAGCAATACAATAATAATGGCTCAGAATAACCATGTATAAACCTGTAGTCCTCATGACAGGCGCCAGCGGTTTTATTGGCAGCCATCTGGTGAAATTTTTACTGGCTCGTGATTATGCGGTAATCGGCCTGACCCGGCAGAAAAAATTGCGAGAAGAGCATCCTGATTTTCACTGGATTAATGATCTGGAAGAATTGAAAAATCATCAGATTGACTATGTGATTAATCTGGCTGGTGAAAGTATCGGGCAGGGTCGCTGGACAGCCGCACGCAAAAAGAAATTGCTGGACAGTCGGTTAAATACCACCAAGCAGTTATATGACTATCTAGAAAAAAATCAGATCAAACCCAAACGTATTATTTCGACTTCAGCGATCGGCTACTACGGAATCGATCCGCAAGAACGCTGGGATACGGTGTGTACTGAACAAAGTCCGCCACAATCCATTTTTATGTCAGAACTGTGTGAGAAATGGGAAAAACTGGCCTTGTCTTATACAGGGCAGGACACCAAAATTGTTCGCTTTGCTGTAGTGTTTGGCCAAGGTGGCGGGATTCTTCCGCAGATGTTATTGCCAATTAAGCTGAATATGTTTGGCCGAATTGGCCACGGGCGTCAGCCGGTGACCTGGGTACATTTACAGGATGTCATGCGGGCGATCGAATTCCTGATGCAGCAGTCGACCCAGCAACAGGTATTTAATGTGGTGGCACCTGAAAAAGTCAGTCAGGCGCAGTTTGCCCGGATCGCAGCACAGGTGCTGAAACGAAAACCTTTATTACCATTACCAGCATGTAGTATGAAAATGATGTTGGGTGAACAGTCACAACTGATTCTGAATGGTCAATATGTTCAGCCCAAAGCTTTGCAGGAAGCTGGATTTGAATTTAGCTATCCAACACTGAAAGAAGCCTTGATTGAAATTTTAAACCGTTAAAGAGTGCGGCTGTAAGCGCTGTATCGGACTATAATGCTGTGGATCTACGATGGTCGGTTGCTCCAGGATTAACTGAGACAGCAGTTTTCCAGAAGCAGCACCCATACATAAGCCATTACGGAACTGGCCAAAATTGGTCCAGAGATTGCTCAGATGCGGAATCTTACCGATATAGGGAATGCCATCTGGTGAACTTGGGCGTAGACCAGCCCACTGTTTCACAATCGGAAAATCAGCCAGTTCCGGCACCATTTCCAAGCAAGCAGTTAAAATATCCTGACGGATTTCAGCAGAAGGCGAGGTATCAAAACCGACCTGACGCATGCTGGAACCACACAGCACATGCCCATCACGACGTGGAATCAGGTACATGACCTTGTTCATGCACATGGTTGACAACCAGTTTTCTGGTGTTTTAAAGAGCAACATCTGGCCTTGAACCGGATGAACTGGAATGTCCAGACCGAGCTGTTCAGACCAGCGTGCAGACCATGCACCGGTGGCAATGACGAACTGATCTGCTTTAAAGCTCAGGCCATTTTTAGTGGAAACACTGTGTACATGATCTTGCTGGATATTTAGCTGAGTAATATTGCAATGCTCTTGCCAAGTGACACGCGGATGCTGTTTAAGGTAAGCAATAATGGACTGTAACAGTCGCGGATTGCGGATATTGGAAAGTTCTGGAAAATAGATCGCCTGTTTAAATTTCGGATCTACTTTGGAATTGATTTGCTGGATTTGAGGCTGATTCAGATATTCGGCATGTTGCTGTGGATCCTGATATTGCTCGGCATAGCGCAGTCCGATTTCAAAATCCGTTTCATCAAAAATCAGCATACCGGTTTCATGGATCTGGAAATCAATCCCGGTAATCGGTTGCAGTTTCTGGTTCCAGGCTTGATACAGCGGTTTGGCATAGCGGGCAAGAGCATTAACAGCATCGGGATAACGCCAGGGATACATTGGGGAGAGGATACCGCCTCCGGCCCAAGAGGCTGCCTGTCCAGCCGCTTGCTGATCAAAAATCGTAATAGAACATCCCTGTTCAAGCAATTCCAGAGCTGACATCAAGCCAGTGATGCCTGCTCCGATAATGGCGATATGCATTGCGCCAAGGTCCTTCTATTTTATTTCATGTCTTTCAGTTTGAGCGCCGCTTCTTCCGCGAAGTAAGTCCAGATACCATCTGCACCGGCACGACGGCAGCACATCAGGGATTCAAGAATCACGCTATCAGATAACCAGCCATTCTGAATCGCAGCAGCCAGCATGGCATATTCACCACTAACCTGATAAATAAAGGTAGGTACACCGAAGGTATCTTTGACTTCACGAACCACATCCAGATACGGCATGCCCGGTTTAACAATCACCATATCTGCACCTTCCTGGATATCCAGTGCAATTTCATGCAGTGCTTCGGCACGGTTACCGAAATCCATTTGGTAATTGTATTTATTGCCGCCTTTTAGGTTGCTAGCCGAACCGACAGCATCACGGAATGGACCGTAGAAGCTAGACGCATATTTGGCTGAATAAGCCATAATAGAGGTATAGATATGGCCATTCTTTTCAAAGGCCTGACGAATTGCACCGATGCGGCCATCCATCATGTCACTTGGCGCGACAATATCAGCTCCGGCTTCTGCATGGCTTAAAGTCTGCTTGATCAGCGCTTCAACCGTTTCATCATTCAGGACATAACCGGTTTCATCAATGATACCGTCCTGGCCATGCGTGGTATAAGGGTCTAGCGCGCCGTCGGTAATCAGTACCATTTCCGGTAATTCTTTTTTCAGCAGACGAACGGTCTTCTGTACCAGACCATCTTCATGCCAAGCGGCTTCTGCAGTCAGGCTTTTATCTTCTTGGGGTGTAACCGGGAACAGCGCCAGCTTATTGACACCTAGTTCGAGCAAACGTTCTGATTTTTTTAACAACAAGTCAGCAGACAGGCGCTGCACATTTGGCATACTTGGAATGTCTTGGGTCTGGTTTTGTCCCGGAAGCACAAATACTGGATAAATCAAGTGATCAGCACTGAGATGGGTTTCACGTACCATAGAACGTAAATGCTCATTTTTACGAATACGACGCATGCGAGTTGCAGGAAACGCGGGACGATTGAACGTATAGGTCATAAAAATCTCAGTAATCAGTATTAAACTAGGCCTCTATTGTAACCCTATCTGAATTTTTTGGGCATAAATTAGCGGTTTTTTATTGTTGTAGCTTCGGGCAGACTTATGACTAAGACAGAAAGAAATTGGACAGGTAATATACATTTAGGTGCAAAAGTGGATATTGAAGTGGTCTTAAACCAGTTGGTACACGCTTTTAATACCTCTCCTTTTTTTAAGCATAATGGCATGACCATGCGGGTGGTCGATGGTCAGATCGAAGCATATGTTGAAATGCAGGATTTCATGATTGGAAATGTGGCATTTCAGATTCTGCATGGTGGTCTTGCAGCGACCATACTCGACAGTATTGGCGGAATTGTGGCGATGGGTGAGCTGTACAAGAAAGCTGAACCGGAAACTATTGCCGATACGATTAAAAAGGTATCACGTCTGGCGACGGTAGACATGCGCGTGGATTATCTGGCACCCGGTCGTGGTAAATATTTTATTGCCCGTGCAGAAACCTTACGTTTGGGGCGTAAGAGCTGCACCATGCGCATGACCATGGTCAACGATGATGACAAGCCGATTGCCACAGCGATTGCTTCATATGCCTATTAATTAAGTTTATCTCCTCGATCCTGGCTCATTCTGGGCCCGAACTAAGCTCTTATTCCTGGAATAGGGGCTTAGTTTTTTAAACTTCCGAGTAATATTTTTTTGCATATTTTCTAATTTTTATTATTAGAATGCATGAAAATTAAATTAATACGGCTTTCTCATTTTACCCATTGATCAATAAACGGGATATGAATCTATTATACATTCATGTCAGTGCTGGTCAGTGTGGCTGCGTGACCAAGTCTGTTGGATTTAGGAAAAAATCAATGACAGATGTACAAGACACCCTGCCAGAAAACGCATCTGATGCAACTTCGAATCAAGCTTTAAAAAATAAACGTAAAAAGGCCCTGAGTATCGTTGCTATCTTTATAGTGATTGCACTGGTGCTGTTTCTGATTTGGAAATTCTTTCTGAACAATTCAGTCAGTACTGAAAATGCCTATGTGGGTGCTGAAACGGCTTCTATTACGTCTATGGTGAGTGGTCAGGTCGCTGAAGTATTGGTTCATGATACCCAAGCGGTCAAACAGGGCGATATCCTTGCCAGAATTGATGACCGTGATGCCAAAATTGCAGTGGCTCAGGCACGTGCAGAACTGACCAAAGCCAAACGCCAGTACAAACAGACTGCGGCCAATAGCGGGGCTTTAAGCTCACAGATTGGGGTCAGTGATGATGCAATTCGCAGTGCTGAAGCTCAGCTGGCTCAGGCTCAGGCAGCCTTACATAAAGCACAAGATGAATATACGCGTCGTGAAAAACTCAGTGCGAGCGGTGCAGTGTCTAAAGAAGAACTCAGTACCGCACAATCTGCATTGGATACTGCCAAAGCAGGCGTAGCTTCTGCTGAAGCGGGTCTGGCACAAGCAAGATCCAGTCAGAAAGCCGCACAAAGCAATTTAGCGGCGAATGAAGCCTTGATTCAAGGTGCGAATGAAAACTCAACGCCTGATGTATTAGTCGCTGAAGCCAAACTGAAACAGGCCGAGCTGGATCTAGAACGTACTGTCATTAAAGCACCTTTTGATGGAGTGGTTTCACGCCGTTCAATTCAGGTGGGTCAACGTGTGGCGCCAGGTACAATGCTGATGATGGTGGTACCAGTAGATCAGCTTTATGTTGATGCCAATTTCAAAGAAAGCCAACTAGAAAACGTCCGCGTGGGGCAGAAAGCCGAACTGACGTCTGATCTGTATGGTAAATCGGTGAAGTATCACGGCACTGTGGTGGGTTTCTCTGGCGGTACAGGTTCAGCCTTTGCTCTGATTCCGGCTCAGAACGCGACGGGTAACTGGATCAAAGTGGTACAGCGTTTGCCAGTCCGTATTCAGCTGGATCCGAAAGAACTGGCCGAGCATCCACTACGTGTGGGTCTGTCGATGGAAGTTGAAATCCATTTTAAGAAGTAATTCCCGATGAATAAATATGTTCCATATGGGAATCTGACCGGCGGCAAGCTGATGCTGGCGGCCTTTGTGCTGGCATTGGCCAATTTCATGGTCGTGCTGGACATGACCATTGCCAATGTCTCGGTGCCGCATATTACCGGTAGTCTGGCAGTGTCCAGCTCGCAAGGCACCTGGGTCATTACGTCTTATGCAGTTGCAGAAGCGATCTGTGTACCTTTGACGGGATGGCTGGCGGGCCGCTTTGGTAGTGTTCGACTCTTTGGTGTCTGCTTGCTCGGCTTTACCATTTTTTCAATTCTGTGCGGGATTTCAACCAGTCTGGAAATGCTGGTATTTTGCCGGATCGGGCAGGGGCTGTTTGGCGGCCCGATTATGCCGCTCAGCCAGACTTTATTGCTACGCATCTTCCCACCTGAAAAACAATCCCAAGCGATGGGTATGTGGGCGATGACGACCGTTGTTGGACCAATTCTAGGCCCAATTCTTGGCGGTACGATTAGTGATAACTTGTCCTGGCACTGGATTTTCTTTATCAATATTCCAGTGGGTCTATTCTGTGGTCTGGCTGCATTGAAGCTATTAAAGCCAGCGGAAACTGAAACCAATGCTTTGAAGATTGATAAAGGTGGTTTGTTCTTATTGATACTTTGGATTGGTGCGCTGCAATTAATGTTAGATCTCGGTCATGAACATGACTGGTTTAGCAGCTCCTTTATCGGCACATTGGCAGTGATTGCTGTGGTCGGTTTAATCATCTTTACCATTTGGGAGCTGACCGAACGGCATCCGATTGTAGATATCCGGATCTTCCGATATCGCGGATTTACCTTTGCTGTGCTGTCATTAGCCTTTGCCTTCGGTGCCTTCTTTTCCAGTATTGTACTGATTCCACAGTGGGTGCAAATTAATCTCGGTTATACGGCCACTTGGGCAGGTTATTTAACCGCGACCATGGGTTTTGGTAGCCTATTGATGTCACCGATTGTGGCGAAGATGGCGACCAAATATGATCAACGTATTCTGGCCAGTTTTGGTTTGACCTTGCTTGCCGTGGTCACCTTAATGCGAGCTTTCTGGACTACGGATGCGGATTTTATGGCATTGGCCTGGCCACAGATTCTGCAAGGTTTTGCGGTGCCATTCTTCTTCATTCCACTCTCCAATATGGCATTGGCCTCAGTCCAGCCTCAGGAAATGGCATCAGCAGCAGGTTTGATGAACTTCCTGCGGACTATGGCTGGAGCGATCGGAGCTTCAATTGCAGTCACGATCTGGGATGATCATAGTAAAGTGGCACGCAGTGAGCTGGTCGGTAAACTGAATGTCGAGGAAACCCAGAATACCTTGATGGCTCAGGGCATGAGTTCGGATAGTGCCTTGGGTTATATTTCAAGTCTGGTGGATAAAGAAGCATTAACCCTGTCAGCTAATCACCTGTTTTTAATACTGGCGATGGTCTTTGTTTTTGCTGCCTTAATCATCTGGTTGGCACCACGACCAAAAGCGGGCGTGGGTGGAATGCCATCACATTAATATTTTCCAAAATAAAAAACCGCTAACTATTTAGCGGTTTTTTTCGATCTTATAAATCTGATTTGGCCCGTTTTAAGGCATTTTGCCATTTGGCCAAATGGGCTTCACGTTCATCGGACTGCATTTTCGGTTCAAAGGCGCGATCTAGCTGCCAGGATTGAGAAATTTCATTTAAATTAGAAAATACCCCTGACTTTAAACCTGCCATCGCTGCTGCACCCCAAGCGGTGGATTCCAGCATTTTCGGACGCAAGACAGGCACATTCAGCAGGTCAGCCTGGAACTGCATCAGCATATCATTACAACTGGCACCGCCATCGACACGTAGTTCTTTTAACGGATGGGCAATATCCGATTGCATGGCTGTCAATACATCAGAGACCTGAAAGGCAATCGATTCCAGTGTAGCTCGGGCAATATGAGCTTTATTGGTTCCACGCGACATGCCACACAGCAGGGCACGCGCTTCACTATCCCAATGCGGTGCACCCAGTCCGGTAAAAGCAGGAACTAAGACCACGCCGTCGGTATCTTTAACTTTACAGGCTAACTTCTCTATATCACTGCTCTTTTGAATGATGCCAAGCCCATCACGTAGCCATTGCACCACAGCACCGGCCATAAAAACGCTACCTTCCAGGGCATAACTGGTCTGTTCCTGTGCCTGCCAGGCGAGGGTAGAAAGTAATTTGTTCTGGCTGAGCTGAATATCATGACCGGTATTGAACAGCATAAAACAGCCGGTGCCATAGGTATTTTTTGCCATACCGGGTTCGAAGCAAGACTGGCCAAATAAGGCAGATTGCTGATCACCCAGAATACCGGTAATGGGAATCGTAGCCCCTAATAAACCCGGTGCCGTATCTGCAATATGACAATCAGAACTGATGATTCGTGGCAGAACTGAAGCGGGGATATTAAACAGGTCGAGTAGTTCGTCATCCCAGCGTTGAGTTTGCAGATTCATCAACATGGTGCGGGAAGCATTACTCGCTTCAATAATATGCTCAGCACCTTGAGTCAGGTTCCAGATCAGCCAGCTATCAATGGTGCCAAAAGCCACATGACCTTGCTCTGCGAGTGTACGTAAGCCATCAATATTTTCTAATAACCAGACCAGTTTCCCTGCACTAAAATAGGGATCAATCCGTAATCCGGTTTTTCGTTGTACCTGATCCATCTGGCCTTGCTGAATGAGCAAATTACACCAGTCTGTTGCACGACGATCCTGCCAGATAATCGCTGGCGCAAGAGGTTTGCCATTACGACGATCCCATACCACAGTCGTTTCACGCTGGTTGGTCAGGCCAATCGCTTTAATGTCTTTCGCCAGAATCCGGGCAGTAGCTAATGCCTGTTGAACTACTGCAATCTGCGAGCTCCAGATTTCCTGTGCATCCTGTTCGACCCAACCGGAGTGTGGGGTCTGGATATGGGTTTCGCGTTGAGCTGTTGCCTGAATCTGTCCGTGTTCATTAAAGATGATTGCACGGCTAGACGTCGTTCCCTGATCGAGTGCCAATAAATAGCTCATAATTTTTTTAAATGTTGACTTGAATTATGAAATATTAGCGTAATTATGTAATCAGGCGCATTCAAAAGTGTATTTGTGTAGAAAATGCATCATATTTTTTGCCAGTTATGCTATGATGAGCTTGTACTTTGGGGATGTTCTTGGCTTCGACGCCGATGATGAAACTCATAGATGCATGCCGAGAGCGCATTTTCTCTCGTAAATAAAATTTGCATTTAAATAGTCGCAAACGACGAAACTTACGCTCTAGCAGCCTAAGGGCTGCTTGTCCGCATCTCTGAATACTTGTGGTTAGAGATCCCGACTGAAGCGAACGCACACAAGTCCGTATAGAGTCAAGCCTCGGGGCTTTATACCAAATTTAGAGGATCGCACCTTGAACCCTGTTCGTCGGGTCTCTTGGTGTTAAAACAATAGACGATATCTAAGCATGTAGTATTCTCGAGCGTAGTGTTGGCGGACGCGGGTTCAACTCCCGCCATCTCCACCAAAATACTTAATAAAAAAGCCACTTATATAAGTGGCTTTTTTATTAAGTATTTTTTCTACTAATTAAAATTTTATTATCATTATTATCTTTAGTGATCAATTTAAATATAAATTAGTGTGAAAGTAGTTCTGAATCTTAAATTTTATAAGTTTTACTGAGCTTAATAAAAAAATAATAAACCGAAAAAAAATAGTTTTTCTGCAAACTTATTTGAATAGAAATAAAGATAATTTTATTTGATCCAATAAGGTGAATTACATTCATAAAATTTTATTGGGCTTTTAAAAATTATATGGCAAGAACATGAATATTATAGAAAAATATTCTTTACCTTCAATGTAATTACGATGCTAAAGGAATATTTCATAAGAATAATCAAAGCAGCTTTCGCTGCTTTGATTATTCAGTAGAAGCAGATCAGGCAGCCTCAAGTCTATCCGTAATCAGCTCAACTCCTGTCGCAGCTTTGATCTGTTCCAGTGTGACATCTTGAGCGAGTTCTACCAGAACCACTCCGCGTGAAGTAATATCCATCACACCGAGATCGGTAATGATTCGATTGACGACACCTTTACCGGTCAACGGCAAGGTACACTGAGGAACGATTTTCGGTGAACCGTCTTTCGCTGTATGTTCCATCAGCACTACAATTTTCTGCACACCGGCTACCAGATCCATGGCACCGCCCATACCTTTGACTTTCTTGCCTGGAATCATCCAGTTTGCCAGATCACCCTTTTCGGAAACTTCCATTGCCCCCAGAATCGCAATATTGACATGTCCACCGCGAATCATGGCAAAGGAATCCGCACTGGAAAAGAAGGCAGCACCTTTACGGGCAGTCACTGTCTGTTTACCTGCATTAATTAGATCTGCATCAACGGTTTCTACAGTTGGAAATTCATCAATACCCAGCAAGCCATTTTCAGACTGGAGCCAGACATTGATATTTTCTGGAATATAATTGGCAACCACTGTTGGCAAGCCAATACCGAGATTGACATAGAAACCATCTTCCAGCTCCTGTGCCGCACGCTGAGCCATTTCATTTCGAGTCCAAGCCATGATTATGCTCCTGCCTTTAAGGTCATCTGTTCAATGCGTTTTTCTGGTGAAGCATTAACGACAATGCGATTCACATAGATTCCAGGCAGATGGATATCATCGGGATCAAGTTCACCAATCTCTACGATTTGTTCAACTTCAGCCACAGTGATTTTCCCGGCCATGGCACATTCGGGATTGAAATTACGTGCAGTTTTACGGAAGACCAGGTTGCCGGCCTTATCTGCTTTATAGGCTTTGACCAGTGCCACATCTGCGGTTAATGACTTTTCCAGGATAAATTCTTTACCCTCAAATTCACGGACTTCTTTGCCTTCAGCAACCAATGTGCCGACACCGGTTTGGGTGTAGAAAGCGGGAATTCCAGCACCACCCGCACGCAGTTTTTCTGCCAGTGTTCCTTGGGGCGTGAGCTCTACTTCCAGCTCGCCATTTAAATATTGACGTTCAAATTCCTTATTTTCACCGACATAAGAAGAAATCATTTTTTTGATCTGCTTGGTCTGCAGCAATTTGCCCAAACCAAAATTATCCACACCTGCATTATTGGAAATACAGGTGAGACCAGTGACACCAGTATTTTTTAAAGCTTCAATAAGTGCTTCAGGAATACCACATAAACCGAAACCACCAACGGCGAGCGTTTGATAATCTGCAACGATATCCTCCAAAGCTTCCTGAGCATTGGCAACGACTTTATTCATCAGAGATCCTTTTCCTAAAATTCAAGCGTCCATCTTGGCTTCGCGAGCGCTATGGTCTAATTCATCTGCATGCAGGAAGTGGGTATGCGATGGTGCGCGTTTGGTTGTGCTCCATTGTTCCAGCATGTCATACTTCATTTCTTCGGTAATCATGGCAATTTTCTGAGGTGCTTTTTCATCATCATAAGCCAGTTCCAGACGGTGGCCATTTGGATCAAAGAAGTAAATTGAATGGAAAATGCCGTGATTGGTAATGCCCAGTACATCTACGCCATTGGCTTCCAGATGCTCTTTAGCTTGAACCAGTGCCTGACGATCTTTCACTTTTAAGGCGATATGCTGCACCCATTTTGGGGTATTTTCATCGCGGCCCATTTCCGGTTGGGTGGGCAGTTCAAAGAAGGCCAATACATTGCCATTGCCTGCATCTAAAAACAGGTGCATATACGGGTCGAAAGCTTTGGTAGACGGGACATGATCCTCAGCAAAAGCCAGAATAAAGTCCATGTTCAGATTCTTTTTATACCATTCCACGGTTTCTTTGGCATCTTTACAGCGGTAGGCGACATGGTGAATTTTTTCGATTTGAATAGTCATGTTTATATCCTTATATATTCTTATGCTGCATCGGGCTGCGCTTCAGGTGCAGCTTTTTGAAATGCATCCAGTGAGTTACAATGGGCATAAATCGATTCAATTTTCGGAAAATCTGAAAGATCGATGATGAAACGTTTAGCGTTATACACTTGTGGAATCAGACAGCAATCTGCAAGGCTCGGTTGATCTCCAAAACAGAATTGGCCATTTGAAAGCGTTAATTGAGCTTCGAGCGCTTTTAAACCGGTGATGACCCAGTGTCTGTACCATTCAGTTTTCTGTTCATCGCTGGCATTCAGGGTTTTGCTAAGGTACTGAAGTACACGCAGGTTATTTAATGGATGAATGTCACAGGCAATATTCAAGCTAAAGGCTCGGATTAGTGCACGCTGTTGCAAATTCTTGGGCAACAGGGGAGTTTCCGGAAATTTTTCTTCCAGATATTCAATCATGCTGAGCGACTGGGTCAGCGTGAAATCATCTTCAATCAACGCTGGCACCAGCTCTCCTGGATTGACCCGACGAAACATTTCACTATGCTGTTCGCCACCGTTGTTCACCAGATGAACCGGGATATGTTTTGCTTCGAGTCCTTTCAGGTTGAGCGCAATACGAACCCGGTAAGCGGCTGAACTGCGAAAATAGGTATATAGTTTCATGGTCATGATTTCACTCCAGCTTATTCACTAAAACCGAAATCAAGCGCTGGCAGAATTTTGCCGCTCACAGCACCGAAACCGATACGCAGGCCATCTTTTTCACAATGACCTTTCATGATCACGGTGTCGCCGTCCTGAATGAACGTACGCTGTTCACCATTCGACAAAGTCAGTGGCTTGGTGGCATTCCAGGTAATTTCCAGTAATGAACCATAAGAGTCTGGCGTAGAGCCGGAAATCGTGCCTGAACCCATCAGATCACCGACCTGTACATTACAGCCGGCAATGGTGTGATGAGCCAGCTGCTGTGCCATCGACCAGTACATATATTTGAAATTGGTTTCACAGATCACATCAGCCTGGTCTGAATTTTCAGGCTGAATTTCAACGGACAGGTTAATGTCATAGCTATTACTGCTGTTATCTTCACACAAATAAGCCAGAGGTTTTGGCTCCTGAGCAGGTGAACTGGTTTTAAACGGTTCAAGTGCTTCCATGGTTACGATCCATGGCGAGATCGAAGAGGCAAAAGTCTTGGCGTTAAATGGACCTAGCGGTACATATTCCCATTGTTGCAAGTCACGTGCAGACCAGTCATTGAATAGAACCATACCAAAAATATGATCCCAGGCATTTTCAATTGCAATGGGCTCGCCTAAGTTATTTGGCTTGCCGATGATAAAGCCGGTTTCCAGTTCGAAGTCGAGTTTGCGACATGCTGAAAATACTGGGCGATCAGAATCCGGTAATTTGATCTGTCCAGATGGACGCACGATCTCTGTACCGCTGACAATCACGGAGCTAGCACGGCCGTTATAACCGACTGGAAGTTCTGACCAGTTGGCTAACAGGGCATTTTTCGGATCACGGAACATACAGCCGACATTGGTGGCATGTTCTTTGGATGAATAGAAATCGGTATAGCCCGGGATATGTACCGGCAGATGCATTGTGACGTCTGACTGTTTCAAGAAAACCAGATCACGGAGTTCCTGATTGTCGCGTAATTCGGCATGATCGGCTGACAGTAACTTTTGTAATTCCGTACGTACTTTAGACCAGTTGGCTTTACCTGACTCAATAAAAGTATTCAAGGTTGGCTGGTTAAAAAATTGCTGAACTTGTTCCAGCTTTAAATAACCCTTTGCTTCCAATACCGCCAGGTCAACTACCCATTCTCCAAGTGCCACCCCGGCACGCGGTTGGGCGTTTTGCTCATTACTGAAAATACCATAAGGCAGGTTTTCTAAAGGGAAATCTGAATCAGGAGCGATGTCGACAAATGACTTCAAACGTGTCGTCATAAATATGGATCCTTTCCGTGGAAAATTTAAGTTCTATACAGAATCATACTTATATTTTTAGATTACGCAATAAATAATTTGATTATGAATAATGTAAATTTGTTAAAATGCGGATATGATTTGAATCTGGAATCAGATTTGGCCGAACAAGATTTTTGATTTCAGTAGTACAATGGTTTTATAGAACCATGAAAATTAATGCGTATATGCAGGATGGAACGATGAGCGTTGAGGAAGAAAAATTACAGGGAGGAGTGCAGTCTCTAGAAGTAGGATTAACTGTACTCGATGCATTGACTGAACATAATGCACCGATGATGTTAAAAGAGCTGTCAGAAGTCCTGTCCATGCATCCTGCAAAAGTGCATCGTTATGTGGTGAGTCTGATACGTAAAGGTTATGCCCAGCAGCTCAGTGATGGACGTTATGGCCTGGGTGAGCGTGCTCACGCATTTGGGGTCAATGCTTTAAAACGTACCGATATGCTGGAATTAACCCAAAAATATATTGCGCAGATTCAGCAGCATTTAAATTGCAGTATTCATGTCAGTAAATGGTTCGCTGATGGTGCTGTGGTGGTTCAGTCGCTTGAATCCAACCATGTATTTAATATTATTACTCGGGTCGGCTCGCGTATGCCTTTGCTAAAGTCGGCAACTGGTCGTTTACATGCCTGCCTTCAGCCAGAACACATCATCAAGCCTTTGCTGGAAAAAGAGTGGGCGAGTAGCGCTAAAGCAGGTCAATATCCCGCGAACTGGGAAGAATTCTTGCAGCTTAAAGAGAAAATCCTGCAGCAGGGCTATGCGTCAGTGACCGGTGATATGATGGCGGGCATTCATGCAGTGGCGATTCCGGTGTATAACTTTAGCCGACAGCTTGATCATGTGATTACCTGTATCGGAACAGAAGACCAGTTGCCAGCAGATCAGATGCAACAGGCTATTGATTATCTGCTAGGGATCCAAAAACAGATTGATGCCTTGTTTAATCCACAGGTGGCTGTCTAATACTTTCTTCTATTACATATAATTTATAGTCATTACATAGATCCAGTCCTGATAGGGTACTGGATCTTTTTTATATCCAAATATTGACTCTCCGACAAACCCGGTACGGTTCAAAGAGCCTTATCTGACCCTATTTTTATTTAAAAAGATCAAATCACTATTCATAAAAAAAGCCTTCCAGCACTTAAGCTAGAAGGCTTCTAACAACTTAATTATTTTTAAGCAATCAACGGTTCAGCTTCATTTTGCATTTTGATCACCGCAGCCATCGACTCTGCAACATAATCAATATTGCTGAGGTTCAGACCCGCTGTACACATCCGGCCACTACGGACCAGATAAATACCGTAATGCTGTTTTAACAGATCCACTTGCTCAGCAGTTAAGCCGGTATAGCTGAACATGCCTTGTTGCTGGGTCAGGTAGCTGAAATCAAGTTCTGGTAGTGCCTGAGACAATTTTTCTTTGAGTAAGCCTCGCATACGTAAAATACGCTGGCGCATTTCTTTAACTTCAGCCTGCCATTGCTCAAACAGTTCTGGAGTATTTAACACCTGACTGACCAATAGCGCACCATTCGCCGCTGGACTTGAATAAATCCGGCGAACTGTCGCTTTCAACTGGCCTAAAACATTTTGCGCACTGCTGCTATCATCACAGACAAAACTTAAGCTACCAATACGTTCTCCATATAAAGAGAAGATTTTGGAAAATGAATGGCTGACGATAAAGTTCATTCTGGCTTGATCAAGTGCACGAATGGCATAGGCATCCTGTTCCAGACCCTGACCGAAACCTTGATATGCCATATCCAGGAACGGAATTAAGGATTGAGCCTTTAATACTTCAATGACTTGATCCCACTCATGTGGCTGTAAGTCTGCCCCGGTCGGGTTATGACAACATGGATGTAATAACACAATACTTTGAGCGGGCAGCTGTTTTAAGCAATCCAGCATCGCCGGTACATTAACGGCATTGGTTTCTGCATCATAATAAGGATAGAAATGGGTCTGAATACCAGCGCCATTAAAGATGGCAATATGGTTTTCCCAAGTCGGCTGGCTCACCCAGATTTCAGATTCTGGAAAATATTTTTTCAAAAAGTCAGCGCCGACTTTTAGCGCACCTGAGCCACCCAAGGTCTGAATCGTGACTACACGGCCTTGCTCGCGGGCAGGGCTGGAAGTTCCAAAAATTAATTCCTGTGCAGCCTGGTTAAAGCTGTTCAGACCATCCATCGGCAAGTAAACACGAACTTTATTATAGTCAGGGGTCAGGTAAGTATAGGCTTTTTGCACTGAGTCTAGCTGCGGCACGATATTATCTTCGTTGTAATACAGGCCGATGCTTAAGTTAACTTTGTTATTACGCTGATCTTTGTTGAATTCTTCCATTAAAGAGAGAATCGGATCGCCGGCATAAGTATCAATATGTTGAAACATGAATCTATCCTAATCTAATCAATAAGCGATTACGCTTCTGGTAATGTGCTAATTTTGCTGTTGTCTAACATTGTAGTTTGAGATTCCTGTTTGCGCTTAAAGAAGTAGGCAACCGAGAGAATACCAATCCAGACTGGAATCATGATGACAGCAACACGCATATCCGGGGTGCTGCTCATAATCAGCAGAATACCGCCCATGAATGCGATACATAAATAGTTGGTAAATGGATAAGCCACACTTGGAAAATCGGTTCTAGTCTGCGTACGATTCATTGAGGTCTTGAATTTCAAATGAGTATAGGAAATAACAAGCCAGTTAATCACGATGGCAGCAACCACCAGCATCATCAACATGCTAAAGGCTTTTTCCGGTACCAGATAATTTAATAAAACGCACATCAAGGTGAAAAACGCTGAAACCATCACCGCATTCACAGGGATGCCACGCTGATTAATCTTGCTTAAGAACTTCGGCGCATTACCTTGCTGGGCTAAACCTAAGAGCATACGGCTGGTACAGTAGTTAGTACTGTTATATACCGAAACCGCCGCGGTTAACACCACGAAATTCAAAACTCCGGCAACTGTCTGACTGCCGAGAGAATCAAAAATCATCACAAATGGACTACCACCTTGCGCCATCATGTTCCAAGGGTAAAGTGATAAAATCACTACCAGACTCAGGATATAAAATAACAGGACACGGTAGACAATTTGATTGACTGCTTTAGGCAAAGTCTTTTTCGGATTATCAGTTTCTGCTGCTGCGATCCCGACCAGCTCAATGCCGCCAAAAGCAAACATGATCATAGCCATCGCCATAATCAGGCCCATGATTCCATTCGGGAAGAAGCCGCCGAGTTGCCATAAATTTTCCAGACTGGACTGGCTATGGCCGCTACCACTGACAAGCAAGTAGCTGCCGAACGCAATCATGGCAATAATTGCACCAACTTTAATGATCGCCAGCCAGAACTCCATTTCACCGAATAATTTCACGTGAAGCAAATTAATGATATTGATGAAAATGAAGAAGCCGAGGGCAGAGACCCAGGTCGGAATTTCTGGCCACCAATAATGGATATAAAGACCGACGGCACTTAATTCGGCCATACAGACCAGAATATTCAGTACCCAGTAATTCCAGCCCGACATAAATCCGGCAAATTTGCCCCAGTATTTATAAGCGAAATGACTAAAAGAACCGCTCACAGGTTCATGTACAATCATTTCACCCAGCTGGCGCATCATTAAGAAGGCAATCAAGCCTGCAATGGCATAACCTAAAATAACAGAAGGCCCAGCAAGCTTGATCGTTTGTGAAATTCCAAGAAACAGTCCGGTACCAATTGAACCACCGAGTGCGATGAGCTGGATATGCCGGTTACTTAAACCTTTTTTCAGGTTTCCTTGTTCAATATGCTGCATTTTTATTCATCATCCATGTGAGATTAAGTGCTGAGCTATGATGTGCTTTATTATTTTTATGCCGTCATCGATGCAGAATCTTAAGTGTTATACGAGCGTATACGTTGAAACAGAGGCAACCATACCGATGCATATGAGACTACATAGACACCGGTATGGTTTTAAAAAGGTCAGGCTTTAGAAATGTCTAAAACACCACGTTTGATCTGATCACGTTCGATTGATTCAAATAAGGCCTTAAAGTTACCTTCACCGAAACCATCATCGTCTTTGCGCTGGATAAACTCAAAGAACACCGGGCCAATCATATTTTCAGAGAAAATCTGTAACAGCAGGCGTTTGTTACCATCTTTGGTATTGCCATCGAGCAGAATGCCGCGTTTTTGCAGCTCATCCGCAGGCTCACCATGGTTCGGCAAGCGCTCATCCAGCATTTCATAATAAGTGCTTGGCGGTGGCGTCATGAACTTGGTGCCTAAAGCTTTCAGCTTGTCCCAGGTCTCAAGCAGGTCATCACAGATAAAGGCAATGTGTTGAATGCCTTCTCCATTGAATTCGTTCAGGAACTCAGCGATCTGGCCATTACCTTTGTCTGAATCTTCATTTAGTGGAATACGGATCTTACCATCTGGTGCTGTTAGTGCCTTAGAAGTCAGGCCAGTGTATTCGCCTTTAATATCGAAGTAGCGGATTTCCTGGAAGTTGAAAATCTTTTCATAGAAATCTGCCCAGTACTGCATACGACCTTTATAAACGTTATGCGTTAAATGGTCGATTTCATTCAGGCCTGTGCCGGCTGGACGCGATGGAACATTATCAAAGAAGATAAAATCATTTTGGTAAATGTCACAATCGACCAGGAAGATTGGAGAACCACCGATTCCTTTAATCGCAGGGATGTTAAGCTCCATTGGCCCGATTTTGCTATAAATCGGTTCTGCACCGATTTCAATCGCCTTTTGAAAAGCTTTTGCCGCATTCTTGGTACGGAAGCCCATTGCACAAGCAGAAGGACCGTGCTCTTTATAGAAAAATGCTGCATATGATTCAGGCTGATAATTCAGAATGATATTAATATTGCCCTGGCGCCATAAATAGACATTTTTCGATTTATGCTTCGCCACTTTAGTGAATCCGATGGTTTGAAAAACAGGATCCAGCTGGCCATCTTCAGAGACAAATTCAATAAATTCGAATCCGCACAGTTCTAATGGATTGGCTAATTCATTCATACAACATCCTCATTATTTAAAAGCAATCCTATTGCTCATCTTTTACTGTCTTGTTCAGGGCTCACGGATGTATCACTGCCATTTTATATTGAGCAGACAAATCCGTTTGCCTGACTTCTTTGACTTGCTCAACTGCATCGATTCCTGATGCCTACAAGAAAAAGAAGGAATTTAACTCATCATACTGGATCTTTTTAATTATTCAATACGTAATTTAGTTACGCAATAAATAATTTAATAAAATATTGCTGTAATTTATAACATAAATTAATGTTATTCATAAAAATATTTTTTAGATAATTCCAGGAAATTAACGCACTGGAAATGTAGCTTTTTGTAAGGCTAAGTCGTCTTAAACGAGCTATTTTGCAAGGCTTGCTGAGCTCAGGTTTTTAGGAAAAGAACCTGAAAAATTGAAATATCCAGACCTTGGTTTTAAATTAATTTTTCACAAAGAAAGAAAAAACCCTTAAATGATTGAGGGCCTTACTGTGGGGAAGGAATTTAATCTGTCAGTTTTTCCAGTTTCATACTTTCACGATAGATATAGACAGCCTTTATACAGTAGGAAAACACCAATTACCCCAGCCATCGCATTGACGATAGAGATAGAGTTTCCGACCATTAAGGTATTTTCAAAGTAGCGGTCTGTAATCAGCGCAAATGAAAAAAGCAAGGTATATTGTTGACCTGGACATCGACAACTTTATAAACATTTTAGTGGCTTAGAACAGCTGCAAAGCACTTTATAAAATCTGCAGCAGATCAAGAAGTACCTGTTATTACAATTCGAAGAATAAAAACACAATAAAGAAACTGGCCTTTTGCCAGCTTAGGTCGAATATAGAACGCATAGATAAATTTGTTTAGCCACTCAAAAGCGTAAAGCAGGGCTAAACAAATGCGTCATCTCTTAATCTCTACGCAGAGGCGAGATCATGAATATTGCAAAAAATACCATCTGCCTTTGGTACGATCACGATGCTGAAGAGGCTGCACGGTTTTATGCAGAAACTTTTCCAAATTCATCTGTAGGTGCCATTGTTCTTGCACCTGGAGATTATCCCTCTGGTAAAACAGGTGATGTCATCACAGTAGACTTTACCGTACTGGGTATTCCATGTATTGGTTTAAATGGTGGACCAGAATTTAAGCATAATGAAGCTTTTTCCTTTCAAGTGGCCACACAAGATCAGGAAGAAACGGACCGATACCGGAATGCGATTGTGAACAATAATGGGCAGGAAAGTGAATGCGGCTGGTGTAAGGATAAATGAGGAGTTTCCTGGCAAATCATCCCTAAAGCTTTACTTGAAGCATCATACAGTTCAAACCATGGTGTTGCTAAAAGAGCCTTTGATGCCATGATGACCATGAAGAAAATTGATGTCGCTGCAATTGAAGCTGCCATCCGAGGTTAAGAAGTGGTGTTGATATCAATTATTTGATGCAATGCATTTGGTTTAAGCTTTTGACCTTATTACTTATTTAAAGTGAAAGGTTATTGATAATAATCAGGAATTCATCCTTTAAGGTATCGCCAGTGGGTTGTTTATTGCGACCGCTGGCTAAAACCCATTTAAACATCCTCGATAAGTAATTTCTATTTTTCAAAAATAAGTAAATAAAACTCGAAGCTATCTCTGAAAGTGAAGACTTATATTTGAAATATTTGGCTTAAAGTAAGATGATAAAATAATGAGTGACTAAAATTTAAAATCTTATTTCATCCGCTAGAAGAACGAGAAAGACATGCCTCATTCCCATCATCATGAAAAACACTATATACAACGTTCTGGCTGGTTGCGTGCCGCAGTGCTCGGTGCCAATGATGGAATTATTTCCGTGACCAGTCTGGTTGTTGGGATGGCAGCCAGTGGCGCTTCTTCACAAACACTTTTGATTGCTTGTGTTGCTGGCCTGATTTCTGGTGCAGCCTCGATGGCAGCTGGGGAATATATTTCGGTTAAGTCGCAACAGGATATTGAAAAAAATGATCTCGCCATGGAAGAGCGGGAATTAAATCTGCATCCCGTACATGAATTAAAAGAGCTAAAAAATATTTATATCAAGCGAGGTTTAGAAGCTGATCTGGCCGAAGAAGTGGCAAAACAGCTTACTGCACATAATGCCTTGGATGCGCATGCACGTGATGAGATTGGAATTCTGGAACAGACAGCTGCCCGGCCCTTTACGGCAGCATTTTCTTCAGCATTAGCATTTACGGTAGGTTCTTTATTTCCATTGGTATCCATTTTATTTCTGCCTTCACATTTGCTAGATCAGGGCGTCATGCTGGTGGGAGTGCTTAGTCTGGGAATTATGGGAGCATTAGCCAGCTATGCAGGCGGTGGCAGTATGTGGAAAGGCGCACTGCGTGTCATGATTTGGGGCATCGTTGCTATGTTATTCAGTTTCTGGATTGGCTCTCTATTTAATATTGCTAGTACGTAATTATTTAAAAAATATGGAATAAATTTTTATTGATCTAGATATATCCAAAATTTAATTAAAGTAGACAATCTGAAATTAAAATTTTCCAAACTTAAGTGTATTAGACACATTTAGATACTTAATTAGCTAACTCATTTAAAAAAATTAAGTGGCGGATTCAAGCAGCA
>NZ_DDLD01000013.1:0-20279 GCF_002339435.1 Acinetobacter sp. UBA2581
CCCCCCGAATCAGACGTATGAGCAAACTAAACCCGAGCTAATTGCTTAAATCGGTTTGAAGTGGAATCCTGTCCTTCTATTTCAGGACAAGACACTTATATAAAACTAGCCTTCCAGAATTCCACTGACACCTGTCACAATCATATCAATGGCGATGGTTCCGATTAATAGTGCTGCGACACGACCAACGATATCGACATAAAGGTCAATATAATTAGAATATTTATGCTGTAAATGATCATGCAGGTATTTCATCAGAATTAGCAAGCTACAGGTCAGAAACAGGGTAAAGAAAATCACCAGAATGGTTTGCATTAAACTGAGCTGAATCCCGGTAATCACGGAAGCCGAAATGGTGCCGGGACCGATCATAAACGGCATGGCAATCGTACCCGCCAGATGACTGGGCGCTCCACGCATCACACCAATCGTATCAGCACCTTCAAAGACATAACGATAGCCAATCACCAGAAAAATAATACCGCCAAAAATCTGGAAGGACTCAAACCGTACATGCAAGACTTCATTAAAGAAGGCCTCACCGGTTTTTGCAAAAATGATGAACACAATAAAGCTGATCAGACTGCCCTGAATCAATGCCATGTTGAATACTTTTGCGTCGGAATTACGGATAATTCCGAGCATATAAATACTCATCAGAAAAGGGTTGAGCAGGGAGAAAAACAGGGCAAATGCATTCAAACTTTCTGACATCATTCAGTCCTTCCGTAGTTGAGATATCCTAGATTTCACGGTCCGGGAACAGCGGACGTTTACCCGGACTGATCCGGTTAATATGCAGATACATCATATGGCGTTCATATTTATCCAGGATGTCATTGATCACCTGTTCCTTACTATAACCGACCAGATCGTTGCCCTGAGAGCCTTCAAATAGATAACTTTCCAGACGATAGTAATAACGTTTGGTTCGTTTACCCCGTGAACTGAAATTTGGCGTGTCATAGCGTACCGGCCATATTTCATAGACAAAGTTTTCTTCTTCATCGAGCTGAATGGTCAGATCCAGGTGATACAGTTCAGGTTCTTCCTCAAGCGATTTTTCCTGAATATTTACTTGAATGCCTTTGTCAATTAACTCGGTTGCAACGGCCTCAATGGCTGGTTTGCAAACATTATCCAGCATGGTTCGGGTCTGGGACAGGCTTGGATGCAGCATGACCCGGCTCAGACGCTTCTTCCAGTTCAGGATATCCACATTACCGACCACAGGCGCAGCATTCAGACTGGTACTGGCCTGCCGAAAATCCTCCAGACGCAAGGACTTATACAGTCCGGCCATCACAAAGAAAATCACGAAACTAAAAGGCAGACCCATAATAATCGTGGTGTTCTGTAATGCTGTCACGCCATTCGCCATGAGCATTGCCAAAGTTAGCAAACCGATAGCAATGGCCCAGAACACACTGAGCCAGCGCGGTGAATCATGCTCAATATTAGTGAATTTAGTGGTGAAGTTCCCCAATACCAATGCCCCTGAATCCGCTGAAGTCACATAGAACAGCAAACCTGTAATGGTGGCGACACCTGCGAGAAATGTGAAACCTGGATACTGTGCCAGCAGATCATAAAAACCATGCGCTGGATTTTCTAAAACAGTTGTCGCAAGCTGAGTATTACCATCAAAAATCACACTGTATAAAGCACTGTTACCGAAAATAGACAACCAAGTGAGGGTAAATAACAGAGGAATAACCAAAGTCCCGGTGACAAATTCACGAATAGTACGACCACGGGAAATACGTGCCAGGAATAGACCGACAAAAGGTGACCAGGCAATCCACCATGCCCAGAAGAACAGGGTCCAGCTATTCATCCATTCTTTAGGCTGCTCAAAAGGAAAACTGCTTAAAGAGAGTTTCGGGAACTGGCTGAGATAATCACCAAAATTCTGAATTAGAGCCGCTAATAAAAACTCTGTATTTCCCATAAAGAGAATAAAGAGCAGCAACCCGATTGATACATAGATATTAATTTCAGACAGAACCCGAATACCTTTATTGACACCCGCAGTCACGGAAATAATAGTAATAACGACTGCAACACCAATTAATGCAGTTTGAATCCAGATATTTTCCGGCAAGCCAAACAGGACATGCAGACCGTAATTTAGCTGAACCACACCGATACCGCAGGTGGTGGCAATACCAAAAATCGTACCGAGTACTGCAGCGGTATCTACCGTATGGCCAATCGGGCCATTAATTCTTTTTCCAAAAATAGGATAAAGCGCAGAGCGAATTGTCAGTGGTAAATTATAGCGATAACTGAAATATCCCAACGCAACCCCAATCAGCGCGTACATGCTCCAGCCGGTCAGACCATAGTGAAACAGGGTCCAGACCATAGACTGACGCGCGGCTTCAAAGGTTTCAGCTTCACCGACTGGAGGACTCATATAATGAGACAAGGGTTCAGCGACCGAGAAGAACATCAAGTCAATCCCGATCCCGGCTGAGAACAACATGGCCGACCAGCTCAGCAGGCTGAATTCGGGTTTAGAATGTTTGGGACCAAGCTTGATTTCGCCATAACGTGAGCAGGCGATAAAGACAATAAAAACCAGATACAGCGTTGCCGCCAGCAGGTAATACCAGCTAAAGGTACGACTAACCCAGTTTAAAATATTAATAATGACTAGATTGGCTTGTTCATTAAATAAAATCGTGATGATAGAAAACAGCAGAATAAGCGTCGCCGAACAATAAAAGACTACCTTATTCAGACTATCTTGCACCTCTTCGTTTTTCTTTTGCATAAATCTCTGACCATCGTTTTTGTTGCCGGATGATCTACAGTGCAGTGTGATTTAAAAGCAAAAACTGGCCCTAAAGCTTCCTTGTTTTCGTGAATTACAAACTTTTGCAAATCCAAAACAAACTACGCTGTACATCAAGGGTGAGCTGGTACTATAATTTTTATTAATTGAACGTTCAATTAAAAAAGCGTTTATGAATTGTTACATCATTCAGTTATTTGCTTTAGCAGAGTGATTTTTTATTGCTACATCCGTTATTCAGGTTAGTCCTATGCCAAAAGTTGGTATGCAACCGATCCGTCGTCAGCAACTGATTGATGCCACCTTAGCTGCAGTCAATGAGCTAGGTTTTGCAGAAGCTTCAATTAGTCAGATTGCTCAGAGGGCAGGTGTCTCAACCGGCATCATAAGTCATTATTTTCAAGGTAAAAATGGGTTAATTGAAGCCACAATGCGTTACTTATTGCAGCAATTAGGTAAGTCTGTTGCTGAAATCAAGTCACAGGTGAATGACGCCCCTGAACAACGCTTACTGGCGATTGTGCGTGGCAATTTTACTGCTCCACAAACGGATAAAGCGGCCATGAAAGTATGGTTGGCTTTTTGGGCCAGCAGTTTGCATCAGCCCGATTTACATCGTTTACAGCAAATAAACCATTACCGCTTACATTCCAATCTTAAATATGAATTCATGAAAAAGCTGAGTAAGGATCAAGCTGAGAAGGCAGCACAAGGTCTGGCTGCACTCATTGATGGATTCTGGCTAAGAGGTGCTTTAGTAAGTGGCGAAATTGATCCAGAACTGCCGATTGAACTGTGTAGTGAATATATCCGGCAACAACTCAAATAACCAATCTGCGAGGGAATTCCATTGACAACACTCAAACTGCAACGTCCTTATATCCATGGACAATATGTCGATGCAACGTCCAATAGCACGTTTCAAACTATTAATCCTGCCACCGGTGAAGTCCTGGCTGAAGTGCAAGTCTGTTCAAAAAATGATATCGATCGTGCGGTTGAATCTGCACAGCAAGGGCAAAAAGTCTGGGCAGAAATGACCGCGATTCAACGTTCGCGCATCTTAAATAAGGCAGTGGCCATTTTACGCGAGCGCAACGATGAGCTGGCAAAATTAGAAAGCTTGGACAGCGGTAAAGCCTTTAGTGAAACCTCTACCGTTGATATTACAACAGGTGCAGATGTACTCGAATATTATGCGGGCATTTTACCGGTTCTTGAAGGCCAACAAATCCCGCTGAGAAGTAGCTCCTTTGTCTATACCCGCCGTGAACCTTTGGGTGTCGTCGCTGGAATTGGCGCATGGAATTATCCGATTCAGATCGCTTTATGGAAATCTGCACCGGCACTCGCTGCAGGCAATGCCATGATTTTCAAAGCCAGTGAAGTTACGCCTTTAACTGCGCTGAAACTGGCAGAAATTTATACCGAAGCCGGTGTACCGCATGGTGTCTTTAATGTGATTACCGGTAGTGGTGAAATTGGTGGTTATCTAACTTCGCATCCCGCTATTGCCAAAGTGTCTTTTACCGGTGGCGTTTCTACCGGTAAAAAAGTCATGGCGCAAGCTGCAAATTCTAGCCTGAAAGAAGTTACCATGGAGCTGGGCGGTAAGTCTCCGCTGATTATCTGTGAAGATGCCGATCTGGATCTGGCGGCTGATATTGCCATGATGGCCAACTTCTATAGCTCCGGTCAGGTGTGTACCAACGGTACTCGTGTATTTGTGCCTTTGGCATTGAAAGCAGCATTTGAAGAAAAGATTTTACAGCGTGTTGAACATATTCGTATGGGTGACCCTCTCGATCCTGAAACCAATTTCGGTCCGGTGTCCAGCTTTGAGCATATGGAAAAAGTGCTGGGCTATATTGAAAAAGGCAAGATAGAAGGGGCACGCCTATTATGTGGTGGCGGTCGTGCTGAGGATGAACAGTTTGTCCAAGGGGCTTATGTCCTGCCAACCGTATTTACCGACTGTCGTGATGACATGACCATTGTACGTGAAGAAATCTTTGGTCCAGTCATGAGCATTCTCAGTTATGACACTGAGCAAGAAGCGATTCGTCGTGCCAATGATACCGATTATGGTCTGGCTGCAGGTGTCGTCACACCAGACTTAGCCCGTGCACACCGAATTATTCATCAGGTAGAAGCGGGTATCTGCTGGATCAATACCTGGGGTGAATCGCCTGCAGAAATGCCTGTCGGTGGTTATAAACATTCCGGTGTTGGACGTGAAAATGGGCTTGTGACCTTGCAGCATTACACCCAGACCAAATCGGTTCAGGTCGAACTCAGTCCTTTCCAATCTGTATTTAGCGCATAAGGGGGATTTGATGAATTACGACTATATTATTATCGGTGCGGGCTCTGCGGGTAATGTTCTGGCAGCGCGTTTAACTGAAGATCCAGATACTAAGGTGCTATTACTTGAGGCAGGTGGCCCGGACTATCGTCTGGATTTTAGAACCCAGATGCCGGCTGCTTTAGCTTATCCTTTACAAGGACGCCGTTATAACTGGGCCTATCTGACCGATCCAGAACCCCACATGAACAATCGCCGTATGGAATGCGGCCGTGGTAAAGGTCTGGGCGGATCTTCACTGATTAATGGCATGTGCTATATCCGTGGTAATGCTATGGATCTGGAACAGTGGGCCAGCCTTAAAGGTCTGGAACACTGGAACTATGCGCAGTGTCTACCCTATTACAAAAAAGCTGAAACCCGCGATATTGGCGGCAATGACTATCATGGCGATTCAGGTCCGGTTTCAGTCGCAACACCTAAGAATGGTAATAATGAGCTGTTTCATGCCATGGTCGAAGCTGGAGTGCAGGCAGGTTATCCACGTACCGATGACTTGAATGGCTACCAACAGGAAGGCTTCGGGCCAATGGATCGTACTGTGACACCACAAGGTCGTCGCTCCAGTACGGCACGTGGTTATCTGGATATGGCCAAAGGCCGGGATAATCTCACCATTATTACCCATGCCATGACCAACCGAATTCTATTTAATCGCAATAAGGCGATTGGCGTAGAATATTTTGAAGGTCAAAATACCTTACAGCCGATTCAGGTCTTTGCGGATCGTGAAGTTCTACTATGTGCAGGTGCAATTGCATCTCCACAAATCCTGCAACGCTCTGGTGTAGGTCCGGCTGAATTGTTAAAAAGTCTGGATATTCCGGTGGTTCAGGACCTGCCGGGTGTGGGTGAAAACCTGCAAGACCATCTGGAAATGTACTTACAATATAAGTGCAAAAAACCGGTCAGCTTATACCCAGCATTAAAATGGTATAACCAGCCCATGATTGGCGCAGAATGGCTATTCTTAGGTAAAGGAATTGGTGCCAGCAACCAGTTTGAAGCCGGTGGCTTTATCCGTTCTTCGGATGAGTTCGAATGGCCAAACATCCAGTATCACTTCCTGCCAGTGGCGATCAATTACAATGGAACTAATGCTATCCATGAGCACGGCTTCCAGGCCCATGTCGGTTCTATGCGTTCACCATCTCGTGGTCGAGTCCGTCTGAAATCCAAAGATCCGTTCGAGCATCCAAGTATTCTGTTCAACTATATGAGTACCGAACAGGACTGGCGTGAATTCCGGGATGCCATCCGCATTACCCGTGAAATTATGCATCAGCCCGCCCTGGATCCATATCGTGGTGAAGAAATCAGTCCGGGCAAAAATCTACAAACTGATGCAGAAATTGATGAATTTGTTCGTAATCATGCAGAAACAGCGTATCATCCGTCCTGTAGCTGTAAAATGGGTGAGGATGATATGGCCGTTGTCGATGGTTATGGGCGTGTGCATGAGATGCAAGGTCTGCGTGTCATCGATGCTTCAATTATGCCGCTCATTATTACAGGCAACCTCAATGCAACCACGATCATGATGGCTGAAAAGCTTGCAGATCATATCCGTGGCAAGCAGGCATTACCTGCTTCTACAGCGCCTTTCTACCGGGCCCCACGCGCTTAAGTCATGGCTATATTCCTGTTGCTTGTTGCATCAAGGAATATAGCGGAATTTATTTTTACCCAAAGCTGGATAAGGCTGTAATCGGTTTCAGTGTTATCCATTCTTTGCTTAATATAATTTATATTTTATGAGAATTTTCAAACAAACAGTCATTTTCGGCTGTGCTGCTGTTTCTAGTGTTTATTGTTTTGCAGAGGATGCGGAAGCAAAAAAAATTGAAACCAGTGGAAACATCAGTGTAGTTTCTAAATACATCTCCCGTGGTCTGACCAATGCACCAGAAAATGATGATGTTGCCTTACAGGCAGCACTGAATCTGGCTTATGGTAATTTTTATGTCGGTTACTGGGGCTCAACCTTAGGGTATTCCTATCCGGAACTGGAAGGCAAGAAATCACATCGTCGTGATAAATTCGAACATGATTTTATCGTGGGCTATAACTATAGCAGTAAAAACTACGACTGGAATTTTTGGGATGCGACCTATTATTATCCGGGTGGCAGCCATACCACTTCAAATGAATTAGGTTTGAATGTAAGTCGTGCACTAAACGACAAGACCAGCGTTACAGCAGGTGTGTCGACCTATTTATATGATGTGGCCTATGCCAATCAGGGTGATACTTTTTATACCTTGGATTTAACCCATCAGCTTAATGACAAGCTGGGTGCGCATGTCGGTGCAGCGGGTGGTTATTTTAATGATGAAGGCAAATATGAAGGTAATGAGCTGGGCAACACTACCAAACAGCATGCTTTCCGTTATGCAACTGCCGGATTGAGTTATGAAGTTGCGCCGAAGTTGACCTTATCTGGTGATTATATCTTTGGTGGTTATGACCGTTTTAGTGATAAACAGCGCGATCTCGCTATGTTTGCTATTGGCTATGATTTTTAATTTGGATCTTGATCTGATTTAAAAAACGCATTTCCCAGTCCATAAAATCCAGCCGGGAACAGCAAGTATTAATAAAAACAGTCTGTTCCCGGCTTAAAGCCAGATTTTCTGAATATTTAATTAACAGATATTTTGATAAATCTGCAGGAAATTCGAGCAAACATTATCAATTTCATAAAATGATTCTATAATAGCGCCCATTCTTACTCGAGCTTATCCTGAAACTAACTGGTTGAAGGTTTAACCCGGGTTATTATTATTTTTGAGTCAAATTCTCCTCCGTGATTCGGCTTGTATATTCAGATTTAGCATCTTATCTGTCCGTGGTGGCACATAAGAATATTTAGGTATCCACATGGAAATTAAGGTCAATTATCTCGATAATCTTCGTCAGGAAGCCAAGTTCGATGACTTCACGGTAATCGCCGATCAGCCGATCCGCTATAAAGGTGATGGTTCTGCGCCAGGTCCATTTGATTATTTTCTGGCATCTTCTGCGTTGTGTGCAGCTTATTTTGTTAAAGTTTATTGTGCAGCGCGTGACATTCCAACCGACAATATCCGTCTGTCTCAAAACAATATCGTCGATCCTGAAAACCGCTACAAACAGATTTTTAAAATTCAGGTCGAGCTACCGGCTGATATCTCTGAAAAAGACCGTCAGGGGATTTTGCGTTCGATCGACCGCTGTACCGTCAAAAAAGTGATTCAGACTGGTCCTGAATTTGTTATTGAAGAAGTTGAGAGCATTGATGCCGATGCGCAGGCTTTGTTGATGCCAAATCTGGCTTCAGACAGCCTAACCTGTATTCCGGGTAAAGACTTACCACTTGAAGAAACTATTACCAATATGTCTGCGATTCTGGCAGGCCTCGGCATGAAAATTGAAATTGCGTCTTGGCGTAATATCGTACCGAATGTCTGGTCGCTGCATATTCGTGATGCCCAGTCACCGATGTGCTTTACCAATGGTAAAGGTTCAACCAAAGAAAGTGCGCTGGCATCTGCACTGGGTGAATTTATCGAGCGTCTGAACTGTAACTTCTTCTATAATGACCAGTTTTGGGGTGAAGATATTGCCAATGCAGAATTTGTGCATTATCCGGATGAAAAATGGTTCCAGCCGGGTCCAAATGGTGAGTTGCCAGCAGAAGTTTTAGATGAACATACCCGTGAAATTTATGATCCTGAAGATGAGTTACTAGGTACTCATCTTTATGATACTAACTCGGGCAATAAAGCACGTGGTATCTGTTCATTGCCATTTGTACGTCAGTCTGATGGTGAAACTGTATATTTCCCATCGAATCTGATTGAAAACCTGTATCTCAGTAATGGGATGAGCGCGGGCAATACCTTAGCTGAAGCTCAAGTACAATGTCTGTCTGAGATTTTCGAACGTGCGGTTAAACGTGAAATTCTGGAAGGTGAGCTGGCACTGCCGGATGTACCTGAACACATACTGGCAAAATATCCGAAAATTATTGAAGGTATTAAAGGCTTAGAAGAGCAAGGCTTCCCAGTACTGGTCAAAGATGCCTCTTTGGGCGGTCAGTTCCCGGTGATGTGCGTGACCTTGATGAACCCGCGTACGGGTGGTGTCTTTGCCTCATTCGGTGCACATCCAAACTTTGAAGTGGCTTTAGAGCGCAGTCTGACTGAACTGTTACAAGGTCGTAGTTTTGAAGGCCTGAATGATCTGCCAAAACCAACCTTCAGTTCAAATGCAGTCACTGAACCGAATAACTTCGTTGAGCACTTTATTGATTCAAGTGGTGTCGTATCTTGGCGTTTCTTCAGCGCAAAATCTGACTATGATTTTGTTGAGTGGGATTTCACCAATAATGGTCAAAACTCAAATGTCGATGAAGCGCAGGAATTGTTTACCATTCTTGAAGAGATGGGTCACGAAGTTTATATGGCGGTGTATCAGCATTTAGGGGCAACAGCTTGCCGTATTCTGGTACCGGGCTATTCAGAAATTTATCTGGTGGAAGATCTGGTTTGGGACAATACCAATAAGGCGCTGTTATATCGTGAAGATATTCTGAACCTGCATCGTCTGGATGATGAACAGCTAGAAGCTCTGGTTGAACGTCTGGAAGAAGTGGATGAAGACGATTATACCGAGATCCGTACCCTGATCGGGATTGAGTTTGACGAAAATACTGAATGGGGTCAGTTGACCATTCTGGAACTAAAACTCCTGATCTATCTGGCTTTACAGCAATTTGAAGAAGCTAAAGATCTGGTCGAGCAGTTCCTGCAATACAATACGAATACCGTTGAACGTGGCCTGTTCTATCAATGCATGAATGTAGTGCTTGAAGTCATTCTGGACGATGAAATGGAACTGGAAGACTATGAACACAACTTCCGCCGTATGTTTGGCGATGCCCGTATGCATGCAGTCCTCGGTTCACTAGAAGGTACAGTACGTTTCTACGGTTTAGCTGAAACCAATATGCAGCTTGAAGGTCTGGATCGTCATCTACGTTTAATTGATAGCTACAAGAAACTGCATGCAGCGCGTGCCAAGTTTGTAGCACAATAAGCTGAGATCATCAGCCAAATTTGCTGGTCATTAGATCTTTAAAAAAATAGCCCATCTTAGAATGGGCTATTTTTTATATTGCTCTAACATTTTGCGAGTGTTTTAAAAAAGAAAAATAAAGGGCGATCATTGCCGCCCATTTAAATCTTAAATAACAGCTTAAATATTATTTAAAGTCAGAGAAATGTTATTGACCATATGAATTAGACGAGGACCGATTTCATTTTCCAGTTTTTCCTGATTGAGCAGATAGGTTGGTGCGCCGCAGTTAAAAGTCAAAATACCATGTTTAGGATGAATCAATGGCACTGCAACAGAGTTCACATCTTTGGCCCAATCACCGAGAGATAAGCAATAGCCATAATCCTGATAATCACGAATAGCACGTTCTAAATTACGCTTAATGGTTGGCCACTGATCTTCATTTCTTTTCTTGATGGCATCAAATAGATACTCACGTTCTTTAACTTCCATCGCAGCCAGGCAGGCACGGCCCATCGCACTACTATGAATAGGCAGGGTAGAGCCAACTGGACGACGCATGGTCAAAGTAGACTCTGTGTGAACGACTTCCAAATAAATCATGCTCAGACGATCACGGGTTGCCATGGCGACAGGCGCTTGCGCATAACGTGACATTTCTTCCATAAATGGATATGCCTGTGTACGTGCCGAAATATTGCTTAGCGCCGCATAACCCAGAGCCAATACACCAACGTCCAACAGGTATTTGGTCGTATTCGGTAACTGTTTTAGATAACCTAAAGAAACCAACGTGCTGGTGATCCGGGCAACAGTCGGTTTTGGCAGATTAGTTAGCTGTGCAATTTCCTGGTTGCCCAGTAATTGATTCGTTGCGGAAAAACATCTGAGAATTTCTAAACCACGTGCAATAGACGCGATAAATTGTGGGTTATTTTCTCTATGAATATGTGAAATCGGATCTAAACGGATCTCATCAAAATTAGGTATTTCGCCAGTTTTATTTTTTGTCATGGTCAGAGCAATTAAAGGTAAATTAATAAATATGATAGCAATTAAATTTCACGATACAAAATAAAACACTTCTATTAGTGATAAAAATAAATAAAAAAGTGCTCACTTTATCTGTATTTAAGTTAATTAGCGCTATTCAGCTAAAAACCATGCAGAATCTATAGGTTTTTGAGACCTGTAATGATTTTTAAGTATCTTTAGAAAATTTAAAGTTCACCAGATAAAATTTCAGGAAAATGGAGCCAATCAAAACGAGAATCATCAGCACGATTTAATTGAAACATTCTTATCTCGCTGCACTTTTATAGAATCAATTATGACCTGATTCAAATCATCTAACTCTTTTCTAAATCTACCAACAATCTAAAAATTTCGCATTGTGAAATAAAATTCTAACTAAAATTTTTAATTAAAGCTAGAAAAATTTGCTTTTTGGCTTAAAAAATAAAATTTTTAATAATTTTTCTTGCTCAAAATGAATTTTTATGATTATTTATTTCGTATTACGAAACTAAAATTAAAGGGTAAAGGAATTTACCCAGATGAACTAAATAACATGGAGATCCCTATGATTCGCGATCCGGAAATGCTTGAGCAACTTCTTTCGACTATTCGTAACTTTGTCAAAAATGAACTAGTTCCTTTAGAACATGAAGTTGAAGAAAGCAACGCGATTCCTGAGCGTATTGTCGAGCAGATGAAAGAATTAGGTCTGTTTGGCCTAACCATTCCAGAGGAATACGGCGGTTTAGGTATCACTATGGAAGAGGAAATTCTGGTCGCAATGGAATTAGGCCGTACATCAGCTGCATTCCGTTCTTTGATTGGAACCAATAACGGGATCGGTTCAAGCGGGATCGTGATTGACGGTACTGAAGAGCAAAAACAGAAATACCTGCCACGTTATGCGACTGGTGAAATCATTGGTTCATTCTGTTTAACTGAGCCGGATTCAGGTTCAGATGCAGCATCTTTAAAAACCAGCGCGGTTAAAGATGGCGATTACTATATTTTAAACGGTACCAAACGTTTTATTACCAATGCACCGCGTGCAACGACATTTACGGTGATGGCGCGTACCAATCCTGATATCAAAGGTGCAAGCGGCATTTCTGCATTCCTGGTAGAAGCGAATACACCGGGCCTAAGTCTGGGCAAAATTGATAAAAAAATGGGTCAACACGGTTCATACACTTGTGACGTGATTTTTGACAACTGTAAGGTTCATAAAGATCAGTTGATCGGTGGTGTTGAAGGCATTGGCTTCAAAACTGCAATGCGTGTCCTGGATAAAGGCCGTCTACATATTGCTGGCTATAGCGTTGGTATGGCAGAGCGTATGCTGGAAGATGCTTTAAATTATGCAGTTGAACGTAAACAGTTCGGTCAACCGATTGCGAATTTCCAGCTCATCCAAGGCATGCTGGCAGACTCTAAAGCTGAAATTTATGCAGCGAAATGTATGGTTCTAGATGCTGCTCGCCTGCGTGACGAAGGCAAGAATGTGACTACTGAATCTTCATGCGCGAAAATGTTTGCGACTGAAATGTGTGGCCGTGTAGCGGATCGCTGTCTGCAAATTCATGGTGGCGCGGGCTATATCAGTGAATATTCAATTGAACGTTTCTACCGTGATGTGCGTTTGTTCCGTCTGTATGAAGGTACAACTCAAATCCAGCAAATCATCATCGCACGTGAAATGATTAAACAAGCGACCGCGTAAGCAGCAGATTTTAGAATATTGGAAATATTAAAATGAGCACAAGAATTAGATTTGACTGGCAAGATCCATTTTTACTGGAACAGCAACTGACTGAAGAAGAACGCATGATCCGTGACAGCGCGCATGCGTACTGTCAGGATAAGCTGATGCCGCGTGTACTAGAACAGTTCCGCCATGAAAAAACTGATCCCACTATTTTCCGTGAAATGGGTGAACTCGGTCTGCTGGGTCCAACCATTCCTGAGCAATACGGCGGTGCCGGCTTAAATTATGTCAGCTATGGTCTGATTGCCCGTGAAGTAGAACGTGTGGATTCAGGTTATCGTTCTATGGCCAGTGTGCAAAGTTCTCTTGTGATGGTGCCAATCAATGAATTTGGTTCTGAAGAACAGAAACAGAAATATTTGCCAAAACTGGCGACCGGTGAATATATCGGCTGTTTCGGTCTGACTGAGCCTGATCACGGTTCTGACCCAGGTAGCATGATTACTCGTGCCAAAAAAATCGATGGTGGTTACCGTCTGACGGGCGCCAAAATGTGGATTACCAACAGTCCGATTGCTGATGTATTTGTAGTATGGGCGAAAGAAGTGTCTCCTGAAGGCAATGTCGGTGATATTCGTGGCTTTATCTTAGAAAAAGGTTGGGAAGGGCTTTCTGCACCTGCGATTCACGGTAAAGTTGGCTTACGTGCTTCGATCACCGGTGAAATCGTGATGGACAATGTTTTCGTTCCAGAAGAAAACGCATTCCCGGAAATTCGTGGTCTAAAAGGTCCATTTACCTGTCTGAACAGTGCCCGCTATGGCATTGCCTGGGGTGCAATGGGTGCAGCTGAATTCTGCTGGCACACTGCTCACCAGTACACCATGGATCGTAAACAATTTGGCCGTCCATTGGCTGCGAATCAGCTAATCCAGAAAAAACTGGCAGACATGCAAACTGAAATTGCATTAGGTCTACAAGTGGCTTTACGTTTTGGCCGCATGAAAGATGAAGGTATCGCTTCAGTAGAAGGTACGTCCCTGATCAAGCGTAATAACTGTGGTAAAGCTTTAGACATTGCCCGTTTAGCGCGTGACATGATGGGCGGAAACGGGATCTCTGATGAATTCGGTGTAGCTCGTCATCTGGTGAATCTGGAAGTGGTGAACACTTATGAAGGTACGCACGATGTACATGCGTTGATTCTAGGTCGTGCTCAAACAGGTATTGCTGCATTCTCCAACTAAATGCAGATCAACTTCTAGCCAGCAATGCTGGCTAGTTTGTTTTGGCTGACTTCAATTGAAGTCAGATAATCCAGTTCTGGGATGGTTTTTTAAAATCTAGTCAGTTTCAGAATTAGAGATCAATCAAACATTCTATGTTTCATTTAATTAATTAGGTGAAACATAAACTTCTAAAAGGCACAGGAGTGCCAGCAAAGTGTAAAGGACATTATGAATACGCTTAATTCACAACAAAACCTTTTACCAGAAGAAAATATGCCTAAGAAAAAGGTCTGGATTCTGGCTTTTGTCTTTTCATTTTTAGCGTTATTGGTAGATGGTGCAGATCTTGCACTATTAGCCTATAGTCTAACCAGCCTCAAACAAGAATTTTCTTTAAGTAGTATTCAGGCAGGTGCACTCGGTAGCTGGACACTTGCTGGTATGGCAATCGGTGGCTTTTTTGGTGGCTGGGCTTGTGACCGCTTCGGGCGAGTTCGGGTGATTGTTGTTGCGATCGCTTTATTCTCTTCATTAACCTTCTGGCTAGGCTTCACTCAAAGCTATGAAGAATTCAAATGGTTGCGATTCTTTTCAGCAATTGGCTTAGGCGCCCTCTATATTGCCTGTAATACTCTAATGGCAGAGTATGTGCCAACAAAATATCGTTCTACAGTACTTGCTGCTTTAATGACAGGCTGGACACTTGGTTCAGTCGTTGCCACTGTACTTGCAGGATGGCTGCTTCCAGAACTAGGCTGGCGTTACCTTTACTATATTGCCATTGTTCCGATTGTTCTTGCCATTGGCATGTTCTTCCTGGTACCAGAACCACAAGCCTGGTTAAAGGCACGTCAAGAGAGACTGGCAGCCAAAGCCAGTGGCGTGGTGCAGGAAAAACCGAAGAATACGTTTAAAATGATCTTTGCCGATGCTTTAAGCCGTCGCATGTTCATCCTCTGGTCGTTCAGTACCGCATTTTTACAGTTTGGTTATTACGGTGTAAGTAACTGGTTACCGGCTTATCTGGAATCAGATCTCGGTATTAAATTTAAAGAAATGACCACCTATATGATTGGGACCTTCCTGATCATGATGTGTACCAAAGTGATCGCGGGCATTATTGCGGATAAAATTGGTCGTCGTGCAGTATTTGCTTTCGGTACCATGGGCACCGCAATCTTTATTCCCATCATTGTCTTTGGTAATACACCAGACAACATCTTATGGCTGATGCTGTTTTTCGGATTCCTTTACGGTATTCCATATGGCATTAACGCGACTTATATGACAGAAAGTTTCTCTACCAAAGTCCGTGGTACAGCTACAGGTGGCGCTTATAACATTGGCCGTCTAGGCGCAGTATTGGCACCTTTAACCATCGGTTATTTTGCGCAAGGTGGCTCAATTGGTACAGGTCTACTTATCATGAGTGTAGCTTATTTTATTTGTGGTTTGATCCCAGCGATTTTCATTAAAAACCGTTTATTTGACCCACAAAAAGCTGACTAATTGATTAATCAAATATTTATAAAGACAGGAAGATGCTAGGAAGCAATTAAATGAATAAAATCACACAGGATATCGAAACTATACTCAAGCAGATTCCAGATGGTGCGCATATTATGACTAGTGGCTTCGGTCTGGCAGGACAGCCAATTGAACTGATTGAAGCTTTGATTGATATTGGTCCTAAAGATCTGACTATTATTAATAATAATGCTGCTTCTGGTGACCGTGGTCTAACCAACCTGTTATTGTCAGGACTGGTGAAAAAAATGATCTGTTCATTTCCTCGTGCCAATAATTCCAAGGTGTTTGAAGAGCTGTATAAAGCTGGAAAAGTAGAGTTAGAACTGGTGCCACAAGGCAACTTGGCTTGCCGTATTCAGGCAGCGGGTGCAGGTCTGGGCGCTATTTTTACACCTACAGGATACGGCACTAAGATTGCTGAAGGCAAAGAAACCCGCCATATCAATGGCAAGGACTATGTACTGGAATATCCAATTCATGCGGACTATGCCTTGGTTTATGGTAATCAGGCTGATCAATGGGGCAACTTGACCTACCGTAAAGCAGCGCGAAACTTTGGCCCGTTAATGGCAAAAGCAGCCAAAACCACGATTGCCCAAGTGCATGAAATTGTAGAACTAGGCGA
This sequence comes from Acinetobacter sp. UBA2581, assembly GCF_002339435.1. NCBI lineage: Bacteria > Pseudomonadati > Pseudomonadota > Gammaproteobacteria > Moraxellales > Moraxellaceae > Acinetobacter > Acinetobacter sp. UBA2581. Next base: position 16,333 of record NZ_DDLD01000013.1, read on the forward strand.
GCTTGATCCAGAGATCATCGTAACGCCGGGTATTTTTGTGCAGCATGTGGTGAAGGTAGGAGATATCAAATAATGACAATTCAAAAACGTACACGCGAACAGATTGTAGAAAAAGTTGCACAGGATATTCCGACCGGTTCTTATGTGAATTTAGGCATTGGCTTACCAACACGCGTTACTGGTTATTTAAAACCTGAACAGGATATTGTCCTGCATTCTGAAAATGGTGTTCTGGGTTTTACCGCTTTAACTGATTCTGGACAGGCTGATGATGATCTGATTAATGCTGGTAAAGAACTGGTCAGCATGCTCGATGGCGGCAGTTTTATGAACTCTGCGGATTCCTTCGATATTATGCGTGGCGGCCATTTAGATTTCTGTATTATGGGCGCCTTTCAGGTTGCCGTTAATGGTGATCTCGCTAACTGGCATACCGGTGCACTGGATGCGGTTCCAGCAGTGGGTGGTGCCATGGATCTGGCGGTTGGTGCTCGCTGTGTCTATGTTTGCATGGAACATGTCACTAAAAATGGCGAACCACGAATTGTGGAAGAGCTGACTTATCCAATTACTGGTAAAAACTGCGTTGACCGCATTTATACCGATTTGTGCATTATTGAACTCAAAGATAATCAGGCTTGGGTGCTAGAAATGGTGGATGGCTTGAGTTTCGAAGAACTTCAGCAACAGACAGGTTGCAAGTTACTTGATGGCCGTGCAGCTGCACAGTTAAAAGCATCCGTATAATAATTCTATCAATCATTTAAACATGATTAGAAATCGCAGCTTAGGCTGCGATTTTTTTATGTGTTGTATTTTTTGCGCTAAGTTATGCATTCTAAAAGTGGACATTTCTACTTAGGAATAACATATTTTTATTTATCTTTATAAATCATAGTCTTACCCTATAAAAAAGCCCAACCATCTCAGATTGGGCTTTTTTTATAATTTTTCATGTTTCACGTTCAATGAATAAGCAATGTTCCACGGTTTTATGTAGTCTCATTTAACTATAAACGGAAAAAATGTCCCGATGCAATAAGAATAAATATCCAAGTAATTATGGTTTAGTAACATTCTCTATTTAAGTGTTAAGTGAAAAAAGAATTCAATACTTGACCTGAAAATGATGCTGGCAGGAGCCGAGTTCTTTTTAAACTGGGGAGCAGTTCTAAATTTCACAGCAAAGAATTCAAAATATAAATGCAGAGATAATGTGTCATGTACTGCGCACCCAATCTTATATTCTATGAGTGCACAATGTATGAGTCTAAATCGATTAGGATTGGGACTGAATATTGACCAGATTGCGTTCGCGGCTTAAGTCATAGCGGTTAATACTAAATATGAGCAGGGCAAAGATAAATCCTAATGCGACACAGGCTGACCAACTATACATTTTCCATAAATGTAGTGACAAAAACGCGCCCAGACCGGCACCTGAAAAATAACAGGTCATATAGATTGCATTAATACGGGAACGGGCTTGTACCGAGATTCGATATACCAGATTCTGATTTAACACATGCAGTGAAGAAATCCCAAAATAAGCGGGAATTAATCCAATGATATACACCCATAAATAGCTTTGCGCAAAAAATAACGGAATCCAGGCCAGAATTAAACCCGTGGTAGCAAGTTGTGCAACCCATTTTTCCCGATGTCGACCAATCATTTTACCGGTCCATTGTGATGACCAGATGCCAACCACACCAACAATACCCATTAACCCAATCTGGAAATCATTAAAATGATAGGGTGCTTCCGCCAGTACAAAAGTCATGGTGGTAAAAATAATACTCAGCATACCAAAGCCCAAACCACCAATGATGCTACGTCGGATCAGCATGGGTTCGGTTTTGGCAAAGGTAAATAGTGAGCGATAAATCTGTAAGATACTCATTTGTAATTGGCTCTTCGCTTTAGGTAACTGATACCACATAGCGATACTGAGCAAGAGAATAGAACAGCCACTCAAAAGGTAGACTGCATGCCAGGACCATAGGGTAGAAATCAGTCCTGATACAGTCCGGGCAAACAGAATACCGACCAGTACGCCACTCATCAGCAGACCAACCACTTCAGCACTTTTTTCTCGTTGAGAAAGGTTGGCAGCAAAAGGAATCAGAATCTGGGTGGTAATCGAACAAAAAGAAGCGAGCAGGGTAAAACCATACAGCATATGCAGGTTGGTACTGGCAGAAAGTCCGATTAGCGCCAGTCCGGTACATAGCATGAGGCTGCAAATATAGAGGCGTTTTTCAAACAAATCGCCTAAAGGCACAAACAAGAATAACCCAGTAGCATAACCAATCTGGGTTAAAACGACAGTCCAGCCAGACTCAGCCACACTGATATGCAGATCTTCTGCGATAGAATAAATTAATGGCTGGTTAAAATAGTTACAACCCGCGCAGAGTGCGCAGGTCATGGCCATCATAAACATAAATTTTCGTGAAATTTGCCCTTGGGCTGACATCCTTGTCTCCTAAGGCTTTAGAAACTATAAGTCGCTGATAAATTCACACGAGAAACATCCGCTTCTCGATTATCAAAAGTTTCACGTTTGCCGTGGTGATATTCTGCGCCCAGATTAACCTTTGGAACTGGAGAATAAATCACGTTAGCCACATAGTCAGTTAAACGTTTATTGGTTTCAGGATTCGCGCGTGCATAGTCGCTGGAATCATCAAAATCTACCACGCTGGCATTAATGCTACTACGTAGTTTTGGCGTAAATTTATGCGTAAAGCCGATATTTAAACTATTAAACTCATTGAGTAAAAGTTCGTTATTGATTGGATCGACTGAATAATCTCCACCCCAAGCAGCACCATCGGTTGTTGAACCTTGAGTCAAGAAAGCTGCAATACGCTGGTCACCGACCATATGGAAATAGTTACCCTGGATCGAGTTTTGATCATTGAGATGATAACGTCCACCAAGACCTACACCCCAACCAACTTTTTCAATATCACCTGTATCAGTTTGCGCCTGCTTTTGATTGACAAAGCCTTGAGCTAATAAATGCAGCGGACCTGATTGATGAATATATTTAGTGGTTAAAGCAGGCAAGGCAGAAGAGCGATCGCCACCAGCCATATACTCTAGACCAACATTCCAAGTATTTTCCGGATCAAGTTTGAAAGCATAGCTGACTTGAGGCGTACGTAGGACCGATCCACCCAGTAATAAGCTGTAATCGACAGCTTCAGTACTAATTTCTGGTGTCGACATTAATGACCAGGCCTGACCAAAAGTCCAGTTATAGTATTTTAAATGTGCATGACGGATACGTAGTCCACCATCGCCTTTACCATTATTGGTCCAGAAGTCAGCTTCTAAACGTGCAGAAACATTTGGATTTCCACCCAAGTCTTTAGCCAGGAAACCAATTCGGCTGGCAGCAGCAGTAAAATCTGAACGGGTAGAGTCAGGTTCAGTAAAAGGCACTTTATTAATCTGGTTAATAGTACGGCCACGAGCTTCAGGGGTACTTTTGAAATCAACTGCGCCATCAAAGCGAATCAATCCATAAACATCGACATTATCCACCATCGAACTCAGCGTTTTAGAGTCTTGTGCTTTGGCTTCTTCTTGCTGGTTCTTTAACGCAAGTTGCGCGGCTTTCTGCTGTTCTAGTTCGGCTTGGATTTGCTTTAACTGTGATTCTAAAAACTGCATCCGGTCTTCTGACGCTTCTGCTGAAAATGCCTGTGCTGAAGCAATACCACATAATGTTGCTAAAACTAATTTTTTCATTTCTTAATCCCTAAAGAAATTTTCTGATATCTAAGAAGGAAAATCTTTCCTTGTCGTTGCTCTCATTGCTAAATGCAGAGATGCTGACTTTTGAATAATGAATACGAATCTCGTTCAACCAAGAAACATCCTGTTCAGGTCAAAGGGTATGTATTCGATATTTAAAGTGGCGGATTCAAGCAGCA